>DAOSOK010000003.1:76660-194072 GCA_035373905.1 Candidatus Ozemobacteraceae bacterium
ATCGGCGGCGGCATCGGACAGTCGCGCCTCTGCATGTATCTGCTCGAAAAGGCGCACCTCGGCGAAGTCCAGTCGAGCGTCTGGCCCGTCGAAACCGAACAGGCCTTTCGCGATCGCGGCGTTCCCTTGTTATAAATTACAATATATTATTTACGGGGATAGGCGATCCGGAACTCGTTGATAAGACAGCCGTGGTCCGAATACCCCTCCTCGAAGCCCTCGACGAAGGCCGTTCCTGCGCGGACCGGTCCGTAGCTGAAGATGTAATCGATCTTCACGCCTGGCTTGTTCAGGAACGTCGTGCCAACGTTCGCCGTCGCATCGTTCATTCGTGAAGACAGCCACTTGATGCGGTCGCTCTTCGGTCGCGAGTTGAAATCTCCCAGGAGCAGGACGGGTTCCGGGCTCGTGCGAACCATATCCCAGATTTCCTCGATCTGCCGGGCCGACTCGTCGGCCTCGAGACTCAGATGAGCGACCAGCACACGCAGCCGCCGGTCGTTTCCCAGATCGAGAAGCGCCTCGAGACAGCCGCGCTGCTCGTGCTTCTCGTCGGAACGATAGAGCTTGTGATTCTGCGACCGGAGAATCGGGAATCTGCTGAGAACGGCGTTTCCCTGCGTCGCAAGCAGGCCGAACGCGCGCCGGTAGTTTTCGGCGTAAACGTAGTGCATGCCGCCGGCGTGGTCCGCGAGGTATTTCGGCTGGTTTCTGAACTTCGCGCGGAGATCGCCCTTCGAAATCTCGGTGAAACCGGCAACGTCGATCCTGTGCGATTTCAGAAGGTTCGCGATTCCGTCGAGATTTTCCTTCCGGGCAATCTCGTTCTTCGTCTTCCCCTCTTCATTCCCCCGGGCGTGAGCGATGTTGTAGGAGGCGACCCTCACGCAGACCTCTACCGTTCCGCTTGCCGGCATGGCCGTCGTCATTGAGGCGGCATTCGAAGCACGCGGGTCGATAACGACACGGCGACCGTCGAACGGGCCCGCCTGAAGCCCCGTTTCCAGAAGCAGCACACAGACGATCCAGAGCATGCGAATCGGAAAACGCATCGGAATACCCCCTTTTACGACGGGAAAATGCATCTGATTTCATTCATACCACACCGCCAGCCAAAAGTTTCGATGTAAGCGCATCCGGCCGAACCGGGTGGTTCGCGGGCTTGAAGTCGCACAAACTTCTTCATGGATGACGCGGATCTGCCGATAACCCGGGTGTATTCCGTCATTCAGGGGAACCTTCATGTTCAGCAGGTCCAGAATCTCACGGGCGATCCGGGCGTTTTTCATGCTCTGGATCGCGCTCGGGCTGTCGGGGTGCAACATCTTCGACGGCATGGACACGGCCCTCAAGGCGCGCACGGATGACGAACTGATCGACGAAGGGTATCTGGCTCTCGGCTCGGGCGATTTCGCCGGGGCCCGCGAAACGTTTCAGACCCTTCTCGGCCGGGGAAACGGCACCGACCAGGTAAAGCAGGGAATGGCCGAAGCCGAGGCCGGTCTCGCCGGTTTTCGCGTCCTGTCCGTGCTCGACACCATGCAGAACGGCGTCGGGCCGTACGACCGGGGTGCGCTCTGGTTCACATGCGCGGCCATGATTTCCGACGTCGACCTCCTGGAAACGGCCGCCGTCATGATGCGCCAGGTCTCCTCCCCCTCCCGGACGGAACAGCTCACCCGCGGTCTGCTCCCGCCGCTGATCGCGGCGAAGCGGCTGCTCGAGAAATACGACACCAACAAGAACGGCCGTCTCGACAAATTCGACAACGTGACCTTCACGACCAACGACGGAAAGACCGCGACGTGGCCGGAACTCTACACCGCGCTCATCTCGGGGCCACACTCCTCGGGCACCTCGCTCGAGCAGGCATTCAGGGATCTCGCCTACGGTTTCGACGGCCGCGGCGACGCCTGGACCTTTCTCAGCCCGGTCGCAGGTCTCCGCCTGACCGGCAGTTACAGCGAATCGAACCGGGCGACGATCACCGCCGTGGGCGATCTTGCCGACCGGCTCGAAGCGGTTCACCCCTTCTTCAACGTGAACGCCGCCAGTTTTTCCTCGTTGATCATCGATCTGGACGGAACGGACTGAGATGACCCGCCGAGATATTTATATTTTTCGATATATAGCAAATGCCGGGTTCCTCGCCTGGCTGGCCTGCGTTTCAATGACAGGAACGGCGCTTGCCGGGCAGGCCCACCCGCTGACCTACGAAACACCCCGCAGTCAGGGAATGGGCGGGGCGTTCGTCGCCGTTGCCGATGACCAGCAGGCGCTGTTCTCCAACCCTGCCGGCCTGGGCCAGATAACGGACAAATCGTACGCCGTTCTCGATGCGACGGCCGAGATCAACCAGGACATGCGGCGGGTCGAGAACAAGACCGACGGCCTCTCGGACGCCGACACTCCCGAGGCGCGAGCCACGAACAACCGCGTCCTGAGCGAGATCATGGGGCAGCAGTCTCGCCTCGTCGCCTCCAATCTCGCGTATTATCTCGGAAGCACCGGCTTCGGCGCCGGGTTCCTCTATCAGACGGTCGCCCAGATCGGCGTCGAGCGTCCGACCAGCCCGCGCATCAGGGCGAAAGCCGACGTCGACTCTGTGCTGGTGGGCGCAATCGCCCGGCCGATCGGAAACCGTGTCGTGTTCGGCGACTCCGCGTCGGGCCACTGGGGCCTGGGGATGAAGTTCGTCTCCCGGCGAACCCTCGACCGGGAGTATGATGCGCGCGACTTCGCCTCGCTTTCCGAAGACGATCTCCGGAACGACTCGCTCAAGGGGGCGGCGTTCGATATCGACGGCGGGGTGCTCTACAAGCTTGCGAATCCCTGGAACCAGACGGTCGGCTTTTCCGTGAGCAACGTGTTCGAATCCGAGATCGATGCGCGCATCGGGCGTCTGCCGCGTCGCGTCGACGTCGGCACGGCGATCCGCCCCCTGTCGGGCTCGACGGAGCGGTCGCGCAAACTGCTTCTGGCCGCCGACCTGGCGGATATCACGAGCGACGGCACGTTCTTTTCCAAGCTCAGGCTCGGCATGGAAGCGCGCATGCGGACATGGCTCACCCTCAGGGGCGGTCTCCGGGGCGGCTATCTGAGCGCCGGCGCGACCGCGAAGTTCAGGGAAGCGCGATTCGAGTTCGCGACGTATTCCGAAGAGCTCGGTGAGCGGCCGGGCGACCGCGAGGACCGGCGGTATTCGGTCTCGATGGCTGTCGATTTCTGAGCTGATCACCGCATGCCCGTGACAGGGCGGGTCTGAGCCCCCCCTACAGAAGACAAACAGGGTTATTCCCGCAACTGTACAGAAACCGTGTTGTGCGGTACAATGCGGGACTATGCAGGAGCCATTTCTCGACACCGATGAACGCCTCGACGAGGTCGTCGGCACAAACCTGAAGCTGATCCAGAAGATCGACGGCACCGCCTTTGCCATCGACACGCTTCTGCTGGCCGAGTTCGCGCCCCTTTCGAAGGAGATCGTCCGGGTCGCCGACCTGGGTTCGGGGAGCGGAATCCTCGCGTTCATGCTCAAATACCGGAACCCCGCGCTGTGCATCACCGGGTTCGAGATCCAGGAGGAGTTTCACGCCCTCGCCCGGCGCAATCTCGACCTGAACCCACGCCTCATCAACATGGATTTCGAGCGGGTCGACGTGCGGGAAATCCCTTCGCGCATGCTGCCCGAGTCGTTCGACCTGGTGGTCATGAACCCGCCCTACTACCCGAAAGGAAGCGGCCGCCTTCCCGAGCGGCCGGGGCGGGCCGCTGCACGGCACGAACTGAACGGGACGCTCGCAGATTTCATCGAGGCAGCCGCGTATCTTCTGCCCTACGGGGCGAAACTGGCGATGATCATTCCAGCCGAGCGGTTCTACGAGGCGTGCAGCTTGTTCAAACAAGCCCACTTCGGCATGAAACGTGTAAGGTTCATCATCCCCAAGGAGGGCCAGCCGGCGCATCTCGTGCTCATCGAAGCCGAGCGTTTCTACAACGGCGCCCACGAACCCGTTCCGAACCTCACGATCCACCTCGCCGACGGCCGCTTCAGCGAAGAACTCGACCGCCTCTTCAAAACCGGCCTCACGCGCAAGATCGGCTGAACCGGTTCTCATATATTGAGTCACACTATTCATGGCTCCAGCGCCGAAGATACAGCTTTGCGCCCCCGTTCGTGCTGAGCCTGTTCGAAGCACGAATGACTCTCGCCCCCGTCAGTTGGCTCAAGATGTGAACGACCAAGTCTCGTTCGTTTCATATATGCATTCGCCCTTTTTTGGCAGAGATATCACGAATCCATCGAACTTCACACAACCCCTTACATGAACTTCCCGCATAGAGATCACTATTGTTGACTTCCCTTTATCGTTTGATTAGCCTTGTTTCCGTACGTCCTTGAAACGGATATTTTTCAGGAGGCAATGAGGAAAATGAGATCGAGGTTTCTTTATGTTCTGTTCGCCTGTCTGCTGGCAACGGCATTGTTCACCGTCGGCTGCGGCGGCGCCGGCGGAGATGACGGCATTTCAAACCCCGCTTCCGCAGCGAATCCCGAAGCGAACGAGGGCGGCATTTCCGGCAACGGCGTCGCGACCGGATATGCCAGTTCCAATGCCGTGTCACAAAGTATCCGCATGGCTGTCAGGGCACGGGTGACCAGTCCGGCGGCGGACGCCCGAGTCATTGCCGGCGACTATAACGAAGCCGGCGAATTCGTTTCCTTCAATAAAGAAACCACGACCGACGAGAACGGTTTTTACAGGCTTACAGGGCTTCCCACGGGCAGAAAGAACATCGTTCTCCGTGTGCTGTTCGGCAACGAGATCATGGAGGGCATTCTTCCCCTGATCGAAGACGGTGCGATCGCCACGGCCCCCCTGATCGACCCAACTACAAAGTATCAGGCGATGCTCGTAAAATATGCCGAAGCCTACGACGCCACGTTCGAAGTCAACCTCGGAGAAATCCTCAGCATCATCCCGCCCTCAAAAATCCCCCAGGCACCGGCGGATCTCATGAAGATCGCGCAGGCGTTTGTCAACCGTGAAAAGGCCCAACTCCAGACCTTCCGCGCCGCCGGCTTCGCCGATGCGAAGTTCATCGAGTTCCGCAAGATCGCGTTCGATCTTCAGAACAAGATCAACGCCGGCATCGCCGAAGGCCTGTACACCGCCGAAGAGGGTTGGCAGTTGTTCAACGACCAACTTCGCCTCATGGCCCGGACGCTCGGACTTCCTGCGGATGTCATGCTTGCCCTGCAGGATATCGACAACACGATGATCAACAACGCACTTCCAACCGATGCGACAATATCGCTGCAATTCCAGTATCAGCACATTCTCGCCAAATTGGAAGGACTTCTGACGGCTCTGAAGGTTCTCACCCCGACGTATCTCCCCCAGGCCGATTACGATCTGATCGCCGCCGGCGTCGAGCGCGTCTCGCTCGCGCTCAAGACGGCTCCAGACGCCTCCACGATCGGCATTCTCCTCAAGAATGACGCGCTACACAGCCTTTTCCAGGCTGCGTTCAAGACGATTTTCACCAGTCTTCGCCTGCTCGAAGGCGCACCTCCTCTGATCGCCAGGCTGTATCCCACCCCCACGGAAGTCCAGGCCGTCCAGGCGGCCGCCGGCGGCTACGTTCCCGACCTCGGCGCCATGACCGTCTCCTACGCGATTCGCGGCCAGACCACCCCGACGGTCACGAATCCGACCCCCACGCAGGTCACGAGTTTTCACGACGCCATCAAGGACCTGATGGTCCGCAAGATCATGGCGAACCTCCCCGGCCTCACCCAGGCACAGGCGACGGCGCTGTTCGTCCTGCTGATGCAGGGCCCCGAGATGGGCTTCTCATACGTTCCTTCCGAAATTCCGCCGGACGGTATCGTCGATCAGGTGGGCTCCGAGATCATGGGCATCATCGTCGAGAACGGCAGCAACGTCTATATCCAGCCTCCCGCCGGGTTCCCGGCCGGTCCGGAGCAGTTCGGCGGTTTCATCGCGCTGATCGATCCGGAAAGCACGATCAAGACGGCAACGTCAACGCCTCATATTTATATTGGATACTATACAGCCAAGCCCACGGCGAGCACTCCGCCGACGTTCAGGATCACCGGCATGAACGACGGCGTGGTCACCATTCCGGAGTTCAACAAGATGACCTTCACCGGCGGCCCGCTCGAGCGGGACAGCGCCGGAAAGTTCTGGTTCGGCCTCGGCAAACCCGTGGCGACGGAGTTCGTTCCGACTTCCGACCTGATCGCCAACGCCATGCAGGGTTTCCTCGGCAGAATGGTTCAGATCGAAGGCATGATCACGGAAAAACGCCCCGCTCCGGATTACGGTCCCGCTGTGGTTGAAGTCTACGCGATCATTCTCGCCTCAATGACCGGATATATCCCTCCCCAGATCACCCCTCCAACCGTCCCGGTCTACGGCACGCTTCTCGAGAATCAGAGCGGCCTCTGGAGCTTCGACAAGAATGCGAACGAGCCCAGGAACATGTTCAAGTTCACCTGGACCGTCGGAGGCACTGCGACGAGCGCCTATGTCGACTTCAACCCGGACGGACTGGACAAGTATCCCCAGTTCCGGTATCAGAACCAGGTCAGCGGCCGCGACCTGTGGGAATCCGATGGCCACACCGTGACGATCTCGGGAAAGGCCTTCACCGCCTCCGACGGATCGCATCGGATTTTCATGACCACGTTCGTCGACGAGTCCGTCGTCTGGCCGGACCCGATGGTCCCCTTCACTCCTCCGTCAGCCCCCACCACGGGTACGAATGTGACGAACCTGAAGGGAACCTGGGTGTTTAATCCTGCAAACGCGACCCAGCCTTTTGAATTCACCTGGATGGACAACGGCACGCATATCGCTTTCGTCGAATTCGACGCGGCGAGCATCAACAAGACCCCGCTCTTCCGTTACCAGGATCCTATCAACGGCCACGACATGTGGGAATCTCATCTCCATTCGGTCACCGTTTCAGGCAAGCTGAGCGACGACGGGAAACACCTGTTCATCACCTCCTTCCTTGACGAATCCACCGAGTGGCCTCCGGCTCAGGCCATGCCGACGAATACCGGCATGAAGCTCCGCGGCGTCCTTCTTCCCGAGGGTCCCTCGACGTTCTCCGTCACGCATTTCGAGATTTCGACCGGAACTGCCTGGGTGCCCTTCACGTTCCCGGACAACCTGATGCCCAATGTCCTCCTCGACCCGACTCCCGAAACCCAGAACCTGCTCCTGAACATCTACAGCGCCGGCACCTATCCGGTCGGCGTCGAGCTCTCCGGGACATGGGGCGCTTCCACGCCGTATCCGATGGATATGACAAAAATGGTCCTCCATTTCGTCCCGAAGACCGCGAAGGGCGTCACAGCCACGCCTCCCGACGGCAACCACGGCTGGTTGTTCGGCAACTAACCTGATTCGAAGACCTGAATCCATGGCCCCGGGCTTCCAGCCCGGGGCTTTTTCTTCCGCCCAGCATCTCGTCTCCGTGCAAACCGCATCAGGCCAGTGCGTTCCTGGTGTCGAAACACAACCGTTCGCCCTGAGCCTGTCGAAGGGCGCGAGGATTCTCGTGCTTCGACAGGCTCAGCACGAACGGATTTCCGCCAGGTGCGGCCGTGTTCGCCCTGCGATCCCTGACGACCAGGCTGTACATACTATGGGTTCCGGTCATCCCGAGGTCTCGAAGGGTGATCCGAACCTCATGAGCAGGCCTGCTCGTGGTTTGATGCCTCACCATGAACGGACATGGTGATTTCCCTCACAGTCTGGGAAGGGCGAACGGGTGGATTTCGGGCTTCGGCGAGCAATATCCGACATTCAGCGAACAAAAAGCCCGGGGCCAGGAGGTCCCGGGCTTTTTGTTCGTGGGGTTACTCGGTGAGTTTCGGCAGGTCGTAGAGGACGTCGTCCATGGGGTGGCGATAGAGCGGGGCTTCGAGGCGGCGCTGGTCCATGTAGTGGCCGATCATGCCGATCGTGCGGCCGAGGAGGAAGAGGCCGTTGAGGCCGCCGCTGTCGACGACTTCCTGGATCTTCTCCTCGTTCCAGCCGAGGCCGTACATCATATCAACCGAGAGGACGCCGATGCAGCCGTCGACGTTGAGGATGAGCGTATCCTTCTTCGAGGTGGTGACCTGTTCGACCTCGAGAGCGTAGTCGAGCAGCGGAGTCGCCGGGAAGTGCTCTTTGGCGAACTTCTTCAGCAAGACGACGCGCATGTCGGGGTTTTTGAGGCTCTTGATCAGGTGGCCGATGCCCTGGATCTTCTCGTTCTTCTTCTTCATGTGCTCGACGAAGCCATCGGGCGTCATCTGCGCATCGCGGGCGGCCTTGAACGAGAGGGCGGCGCCGGCGACCGCGCCGCCGAACCGCGGGCCGATCGTGAGAATGCCTGATGCAACGGCGCTCATGAGATCGCGGCCGGCGCGAGCCGTGACGATGGCGTTGTGGGCGCCGGAAACGCAGGGGCCGTGGTCGGCGCACAGTTTGAGCACGTTCTCCATGAAGCCCGCGGCCCACTTCGGTAAACGCTCCTTGAACCAGAGCAGGCCAATCACCTCGCCGAGCGAGTAGCCTTCCGAGATCACCTTGCTGATCTTGTGGCCGGCGTAGATCAGTTCGTCGCCGGAGTCATCCGAGATCGTGCAGGTGAAGTTGGTGGGTCGGCGCACCAGGTTCCGCGCCACGGCTTCCTTGTACATCATCGGGATCGCCGGGGGCTCTACGTCCGGAATCGGCTTGTGGGCACCCTTCGCCACGAGCTTATCGAAAGTTTCCCTGATCGCCTTGTCGAAGTCGTCGAACGAGGTCGGCACGATGGCTCCGGCCGCGCGCAGGGCGTCGTTTTTCGCCTCGGCGGTTTCGCGGCTCGCGTCGGCTTTGGCGCCGGCGTGTCCGAATTGAATACCCTTCGGCATATATTTGATCGACGTGCCGGTAACCCACATCACGAGCGGCTTCTTGATCTTGCCCGAGCGCAGGGCATCGACGATGCGCCATTCCTCTTCGCCGCCGACCTCGCCGAGGCAGACGAGCATCTTGATCGACGGATTGGCTTCGTACCGCATCAGGTGCTCGAGCAGGTTCGAGCCGGCGAAGGCGTCGCCGCCGATGGCGATGCCTTCGAACAGGCCGTCGCTGTTGCGCGCGATGATGTTGTAGGCCTCGTTCGACATGCCGCCCGACTTGCTGACGAAGCCGACCGAGCCCGGCCGGTGCAGCTTGGACGAGCAGATGTTCTCGATCGTGCCGCCGGTGTTGCCGATCTTGAACGCGCCTGCCGCGATGCCGCCGACGGTGGCCGGCCCGATGATGACCTTGCCGCGCTCGATGGCGACAGCGCGCATGTGGCGCGAGAATCGCTCGGGTATGCCTTCGGCGATGACGCAGATGGTGCGGATCTGCTCGATGTCGAGCGCCTGCATCGTCGTGTCGTAGGCGGAGCGGAACGAGGCGAAGTTGATCATCACATCGACGTCGGCGCTCTCGGCGACGGCCGAGGCGATATCAGGATAGACGGGTACGAATATTTCCTTCTTGCCGTAGAAGCATTTGGTCGTGCCGCTGCGGCCCGGATCGACGACGCCGGCCACGGAGGGCTTTTCCCTTTTACAGCAGTAGTCGAAGTCGAGCATGCGCTGGACCGCGTTGGTCTGCATACCGAAGATGATCGCACGGGTGTTCCTGTCGAACAGGAGATATGACGGTCGTTTCATAATCGTCTCTGCGTCCTTTCCGCTGTCACGCCGTCTGCAGGGCGTCGCGCACGACACGGGTCATGTGGTAGTCGGGCCCGTGGACCTCGATCGGCAGACCGAGCTCGGTCGCCGCCGCCTTGATTTTGGCGAGGCCCTCGTGGTAGTTGGGCCCGCCGCGTCGCACGAAGATACGGGCGTTTACCGCCTGCAGCTTCTTTGCGAACTCCTTCAACGCCATGATGATGCCGGTGAAGGTCTTGGCCACGTCGGTGAAATTGGCGATGCCGCCGCCGATGATCAGACATTTCGGCCGGCCCTGGGGATCGGGTTTGCGCGTCATCAGATCCATGACGACTTTCGCGTATTCGTATGTGAGCTGGGTGCTGGGATCGCCGGAATATTCCCCGTAGAAGGCCAGTTCCTTCGCGTAGCCCAGGTCGCACACGGTGTCGGCGAAGATGACCGAAGCGCCGCCGCCCGCGACCATGTTCCAGACCAGGCCGTCGGGGTTGAGCAACGTCATTTTGAGGGACGCACCCGACATCGCGTCAAGTTCGCGCACTTTCTGTTCTTCAGGGGTGAGCGTGCGGCCGAACGCTGCCGGGAACTCGATGTCGTCGCCCCAGAATTTCGCCGCGCAGAACTCGGCGGTGTCATCGAGCTTGGCGACCATGTCGAGGGGGATGATCGATTCGCCCGCGATGGCGAACGGGTTGATCTCGAGATAGGCGAAGTGCAGGGCCGCGAAATATTTGTACAGGCCGATAACGAACTTCGTGACGAGCTTCTTGTTCTTGCCGAGCGCGGGGGGAAGAGCCTTTTCGACGTCGACGGCGTCGATGCCGGCGAGCACCGGCACCGGAATCTGCACGACCTTCTCCCAGTTTTCCTCGACGTTGATGCCGCCTTCGAGCGAGAAGTAGATCACGTCGCCTTCGGCCGTCGACTTGATCGCGACGTAGTATTCGCTCTCATGAGGGATGCAGGGCTCGATCAGAAAATGAGTCAGCGTGCCGGTCGTCTCGCCAACCTTCGTGGTCTTGCCCATCCGCTCCATGATCCAGGCCTTCGTTTCGTCGAAGTTCTTGTTGACGAGGACGAGGCCGTGCTTCCCACGCTTGCCGAACAACTGGTCGGGCTTTGCAACCAGCGGCATCGAGCCGAGCCAGGGGTTGTCCGTGCGAAGCTGTTTCCAGTCGGTCTTTTCATCGACAAGGACAATCTTGCCGTCGTAGCCGATGCCGCCGCTCAGATACTCGCCCAGATGCCGAGCCAGCATCTTCTTGCCGTGATACTCACGGATACCGCGTTGTGCCATGAGTCCTGCTCCTTTCCCTGTCATACGGCTCTCAGAGCCGCATGTTCTATGGGTATATAGTACCTCACCGCAACCGTCAAGCGTATCGGAGCCAAAACGAGCTCATCGCGATTCACCCCGGCGGTGGGGTCATGCAACTGAAAACGGCCGCTCACCGCTGAACGAGGTGACGGAGACAAGTGCATTTCGCGCTTCGACAGGCTCTGCACGAACGGAACCTTGCAGGGACACAGAGCGGAATCGGCAGGCGCGACGGAAACGTCGCACCTACGGGGTTCGGGTGCGACGTCGCACTCCCCCGAATCCGGGAAAAAGGCTTTTGATGCGATGTTCCGGAGTGGCACGCTTTTTGTTAGACAAGAATCGGATATCATGTGTCCCGTTTGTCCGGTGACATCGGAGGTTAGATAGCTATGGATATGAATCGTTTGACGCAGAAGTCGCAGGAAGCGCTGCAGAGGGCGCAAAATCTCGCCGTCGAGTACGGGCACACCGAGGTTTCGCCGGAGCACCTGCTCGCCGCAATGCTGGAGGATACGGAGGGCCTGATTCCCCGGTTGTTCAACCGGATGAACGTTCCGCTCGAGGACCTGAAATCGCGGCTGGGCGGGGAGATCGGCCGCAAGCCGCGCGTCTCCGGGCCGGGCATGAGGCCCGACCAGGTGTACGTCACGCGCGAACTGTCGCAGATTCTCGTGAACGCGGAATCCGAGATGAAGACGCTGAAGGACGAGTATCTGTCGGTCGAGCACCTGGTGCTTGCGATGATCTCGTCCGGCTCATCGACGCCGTCGGGAAAACTGCTGGCCTCGTTCAAGATCGACCGCGAACGACTTCTCAAGGCACTCACCGAGATACGCGGCAACCAGCGGGTCGTTTCGGCCAATCCCGAGCAGACCTACGAAGCGCTCGAGAAATACGGTCGCGATCTCGTCCGCGAGGCGGGAAAGAACAAGCTCGACCCGGTGATCGGTCGCGACGACGAGATCCGCCGCGTCATCCGCATCCTGTCGCGCAAGACGAAGAACAACCCCGTCCTGATCGGCGAGCCCGGCGTCGGCAAGACGGCCATCGCCGAGGGACTCGCCCAGCGCATCCTGCGCGGCGACGTCCCCGAAGGGTTGAAGGACAAGACCATTTTCGCGCTCGACATGGGCGCCCTGATCGCGGGCGCGAAGTTCCGCGGCGAGTTCGAGGAGCGGCTGAAAGCCGTTCTGTCGGAGATCAAGCAGAGCGAGGGCCGCATCATCCTGTTCATCGACGAGCTCCATACCATCGTCGGGGCCGGCAAGGCCGAGGGCTCGATGGATGCCGGCAACATGCTCAAGCCCCTGCTGGCGCGCGGCGAACTGCACTGCATCGGCGCGACGACGCTCGACGAGTATCGCAAGCACGTCGAAAAGGACGCCGCGCTGGAACGCCGTTTCCAGCCGGTTCTCGTCGAGCAGCCCGACGTTCCCGACACGATCTCGATCCTGCGCGGCCTCAAGGAACGGTTCGAGGTGCATCACGGCGTCCGCATCGCCGACTCGGCGATCGTCGCCGCGGCGACGCTGTCGCACCGGTACATCACCGACCGGTTCCTGCCCGACAAGGCCATCGACCTGGTCGACGAGGCCTGCGCGACCATACGCACCGATATCGATTCGATGCCCACGGAGCTCGACACGGTCACGCGGCGCATCATGCAGTTGCAGATCGAGGAGGCGGCGCTCGCGAAAGAGAAGGACGAGGCAAGCGCGGCGCGTCTGGCCGACGTCCGGAAGGAAATCGCGGACCTGAAAACCCGTTCCGACGCGATGAAAGCCCAGTGGGAAAGCGAGCGGGATGTGATCCGGAAAGTACAGGGCCTTCGCGCCGAGATCGAGAAGATGCATCACGACGTCGAGGCAGCCGAGCGATCGTATGACCTCGAAAAAGCCGCCGAGCTGCGCCACGGACGGCTCCCGGCAACCCAGAAGCAGCTGGCCGAACTCGAAGCCGAGCTGAAGCGCAAACAGTCGACCGGCCGCCTGGTTCGCGAGGAGGTGAACGAGGAGGAGATCGCCGCGATCGTCAGCCGATGGACGGGCATCCCGGTCACGCGACTCGTCGAAGGCGAGCGCGAGAAACTGCTGAAACTCGACAAACTCCTCCACGAGCGCGTCATCGGGCAGGACGAGGCGGTCAGCCTGGTCGCGGACGCCGTGCTGCGGTCGCGTGCCGGCATCAAGGACCCGCGCCGCCCGATCGGCTCGTTCATCTTCCTCGGCCCCACCGGCGTCGGCAAGACCGAGCTGGCGCGGGCGCTCGCCCAGGCCCTGTTCGACACCGAGGAGAACATGGTCCGGATCGATATGAGCGAGTATATGGAAAAGCACGCCGTCTCACGGCTGATCGGCGCGCCCCCCGGCTACGTCGGGTATGACGAGGGCGGCCAGCTCACCGAGGCCGTACGCCGCAAGCCGTATTCCGTCGTGCTGTTCGACGAGATCGAGAAGGCGCACCCCGACGTGTTCAACGTGCTGCTCCAATTGCTCGACGACGGCCGGCTCACCGATTCCCAGGGCCGCACCGTCGATTTCCGGAACGTCGTCGTCATCATGACCAGCAACATCGGCTCCCAGGCGCTTCTCGACGGTATCTCGAGCACGGGCCAGCTCGCCCCGGACGTCCGGAAAGACGTGCTGGGAGAACTGCGGCGCTCGTTCCGGCCGGAGTTTCTGAACCGCGTCGACGACATCGTCCTGTTCACGCCCCTCTCGAAGGAACAGCTCGGTTCGATCGTCGAGCTCCAGTTCGGCGACCTGCGGAAACGGCTCGCGGAGCGGCGGCTGACCCTCGACGTCACCCCCGCCGCAAAAGATTGGCTGATCGAGCGAGGCTACGACCCGGTCTACGGAGCCCGTCCTCTCAAGCGGCTCGTGCAGAAGGAGGTCGAGACGCGACTTGCCCGGCGGCTGATCGCCAACGCCATTCCGGACGGCTCGGCGCTTTCTCTCGACGTGGAAGCCGACGAACCGGTCATCGAGGTGGTATAGTTCCGAATCTGTTGCGCCGCACCAGGGCGCGGAAGGGACGAGCGATATGACAATCACGCGCAGGGCCCGGCAGGGATCGATCGGGTGGTTCATGCTCCGGTATGTCGTCCTGCTGGTCGTGCTGACGGTCGGCATGGTGATGATCGACCCAAACTACTTTCAGCTCGGGATCGCCGAAGGCCTGATGGGGCTCGATGATGCAAAGGCCCCCACAACGCCTTTTGCGACCGAAATGACCTTTACGGCGGCGGCAGGCGATCCGTTCAAGATCGATTTCGGCGCCAGGCAGCGGGAACTGCGGGACGTGCGGATCGAACTTCTCGATCCCGACGGGAAGACGATCACCGACCAGGTGAGCCACCTGCTCCGGCCGCCCGATCCGAGCGCGAAGCCGACGTGGCTCACCCTCTACTCTCCTGCCCAGCGCAACGGGACGTATACCCTCCGGTTATCGCAGAATTCGGCCGGCGAGGCGAAGGTGTACATTTTCCAGGGGCCGTTCGTCACGCGCATGATTTACCTGCCGATCTTTGCCGCCATTCTTCTGTTCGTTTTCGATATCATCCGTCGGGCCCGCCCCGGAAATGGCAAGGAGATTCAGCCGGCCTGACCAACGCAAGACAGACATTCCTCCTTCTTGAGTGCTGCACAACAGAAGGCGGTTTTTCATCCCCGTTCGTGCTGAACGTGTCGAAGCAGGAGAGGCTATCGCCCTTCGACAAGCTCAGGGCGAACGGGTGATTTTCACCATGGCTCCTGCGCAAGAGCGGATGGTGATCTGGCCGCTCTTTACGCCCCCCGGGATCGATCAGTATAATTACATCAAATTATCAAATGCCGATCTCGGGAGGTACACAATGAAACGCATCTCCGTCAGCCGGTTCCGGGCATCTCTTTTCATGTTGCTGATCGCTTCGGCGGCGTTCGGCCAGACCGACAACCGAGCCATCTACGATCAGTATATTTCGACGTACAAGACCTACAAAGATGCCATTTCGAACGGTCTGCCCGAGGCCGAGGTAAAGAAGGCGCTCGAGGCCTACACGCAGGCCAAAAGTGCATATGAATCAACCCTGAGTGCAAAGACGGACGACGGGCAGCCGGCCACGTCAGCGGATCTTTCGAACAGCGTGACATCCTCCGCGGCGGATTCATCGGATCTTGCCGGCGACGAAGCCCCCTCGTCGCGGTCGGCCACCGCCACGGCACAGATTCCGGCGGAAATCCGCAGTATGGTCCAGGCGCTGTGGAGCGATGCAAATCGCCGGTCTCCCGACAAAGCGATTGCAACCATCGAGAAGTTCGTCGCAATGAACCCGAATTCCCCGTATGCGGCGCAACTCAAATACGAAGTCGCGAAGGCATACGAACAGCTCAAGGGCGACGTGAACAAGGCGACGGCGCTCCTGAAAGAGATCGCGGCCGATTCCCGCCACCCGGCCATGGCCGCCGAGGCGCAGGCGCGGCTCAGGTTTTACGACGCGAACAAGCAGTATGCGCAGTGGAAGAATACCCTCAACACGAAGTATTCGGGTCTGGCCGCGGAGTACGGCAAATACCGGGACACCTCGTGGCTGGCGTTTCCGGTGAAGATTTTCCGGTTCGGCTCGTATTTCAAGGACGTCTGGTCATTCACCAACACGCAGGACGACTACGTCAAATTCATGATCGCCTACGAAAACCTGGCGGCGCGCTTTCAACCTGCCCCCGATGTCTCCTTCGATCAGTTCGAGACTTCGACGGGCAGCAAAATTGCCGACCCCGCCGAGGTCCGGTTGCTGTATGACAATTCAAAATCCTGGTATACGCGCTGGAAGCTCGTCAACGAGGCCCGTCGCTCGATCGACGTCCAGTATTTTATCGTCGACAAGGACATCTTCGGCCTCGCGCTCCAGGGCGCGCTTCTCCGGAAGGCCCGCGAAGGGCTCAAGATCCGGTTCATGATGGACGCCCGCGGCACCAAGGGCTTCACCCGCAAGCTGATGGGCCAGGATTTCGTTCAGGAGCTCGTCAGCTACCCGAACGTCGAGGTCAAGGTGTTCAACCCGGTTCACGAAAACCTCGTCACGTTCGTGCTCGACCCGCGCAAGATCATGGCCAGCAACCATGACAAGATTCTCGTCGTGGACGGCGAATACTCGGTCGTCGGCGGCCGCAACATCTCGAGCCATTACTTCGTCGATCCCGAAGACATGCCCACGGCGTATCGCGACTGTGACGTTGTCGTTCGCAGCACTGACGTGGCCGACCAGCTCGACAAAGCGTTCGATGAAGAGTTCACCGAACGCAAGCAGACGAACATCGTCGCCGACCTGTGGGGAAACATCGATGTCATGAGCAAGGAGCTGGAGCTCGCATTCGCGGCCATGGGCGCTCACATCACCGGAAGCGTCTTCACACCGTCCCAGGGCCTCGACAGCCGCCGGGCGAAGGCCCTCGAGGAGTATCGCGCCGAATTGGCCGGATACAAGCATATGAAGGGTTTCTCCGGCTTCGATCCGTTCGCCGGTTCGCATGAAGCGCCGGTCAAGATCATCGACAAGCACTCGCTCGCCGGCCCCCGCAACGACATCACCGACTGCCTGATCAAGTTCATCGACGGGTCGCGCTCAGAGATCGTCATGCAAAATCCGTACGTCGTCCTGTCCGACCGCGTCATGGCGGCCCTCAAGCGCGCCAGCGCTCGCCGCGTCCGGATCATCGTCCACACCAACAGCCCGGTCTCGACCGACAGTCTGGCGACCCAGGCGATGTTCTACGCCGACTGGAAGAACATCCTCAAGAATCTCCCGACCGCCCGCATTTTCACCTTCGCCGGCCAGCGGAAGCTTCACGCCAAGAACTTCGTGTTCGACAACAAGGTCGCGGTGGTCGGCACCTACAACCTCGACTCCCTGAGCGAGGAAGTGAACTCGGAAGTCGTCGCGGCGATCAAGTCGCGAGGTTTCGCGAACGAACTTCGCACCGGCATCATGTCGGACATCTCGGTTTCGAAGGAATACCGGATCGAGATCGACAAGAACGGCGACGTGAAGGCCGTCTTCGGCCCAGACGACCTGCCCGGCAAGAAGATGTGGCTGATGAAGGCCCTCTCGAAGCTCACCTTCCTGAAATCGATGATCTGACGACACTGCCCGTCACACGCAGGCTCCGGAAGATTCCGGGGCCTGCGGCCTTTTCCGCCCCTAGTCACCGCCGATTGCCGGCAACGGGTTTCCCCCGAACGGGATTTGTGTTATACAAGGCGCGATTTCCGACCGGAGGGCTGCCGCCATGGGCGAAGGGCATTTCACGCTGATCGTTGGGCCGATGTATTCGGGGAAAACATCGGAGCTGATTTCGTTCGTCGAGATCTACACGCTCGGACGGAAGCCCGTGAAAGTCTTCAAACCCGTTCTCGACGACCGGTATGGAAAGGCCTGCATCGTCTCCCACACCCAAGCGAAGGTGGATGCGACTCCTGTCTCGTCATCCAGGGAAATTCCGAAATCCGTCTCCGGTGACGAGCGGGCCGTTTTCGTTGATGAAGTTCAGTTTTTCGACCCGGCGCTGTCCGAGATTCTCCTCGATCTGACACGCCGGGGCATCGATGTTTTCTGCTCCGGCCTGGACCTGAATTTCAAGAACCAGCCCTTCGAGACGACCATGATCCTGATGGCCCACGCCGACACGATCGTGAAGAAAAAGGCCGTCTGCCACCGGTGCGGAGAATACGAAGGCACGATCTCGCACAAGACCGTCAAGAGCGACCAGGAGATCGACGTGGGCGGCTTCGAGAAGTACATCGCCACCTGTCGCGCCTGCTATCGCGATCTGAACAGGACTCCATCCGCAGACCACCTTCCCGAGTAACAGGGGCGTTCCGGGGCTACGGCCTGAGAGCGGTCTTCCACCCAGTCCGACGATCGAGAGCGGCCATTTTCGCCGTGCCTGCACGGGCACCTTCGCCTGAGATGCGTGCCAATCGCCGTGTTTCGAGGTCGCGGCGGTCGAAGGAAAGCGCGACAACCTCTGCGGGCCCGAGCTGGCCGGCTTCTCTGCACCACCGGTAATGAAAGTTCTCCCGAAGAGCCTCTTCGAGACGGTTCGCAAGGGTCTCGAAATCCGAGGACAGGTGTTCCAACGGAACGAAAAGGCAGTAGTGAGGGGCCGATCGTCCCGCGAGATCGCGTTCCGGCGCCAGAAACGCGGCCGATCCGGAACCCAGCAGGCGCGAGAGAACGCGTTCCACATGACGCGCGTTCAGCTTCTCGCCGCACAGATCGGAAACCATCGATTCCTTGCCGGAGAATGCCAGCGCCGGCAGAGACCTCCACCAGCCTTTCATCTCCACGATGTCATGCAGTCGGTATCGGTACAAACCGCCGGGAGTGGTGATGAGAACCCGGTATCTCCCTCCCGGTTCGAGCTCGGCGGCCGTGCGACAGGCGCCATCCCCCTCCTCGCCCTCCTGGAATTCGAAGAAACCCGAGCGCACGGCCAGCACCGGCGCCGGAGCACCCGAACGGGGAATCGTCACCGCGCCTTCGGTCGCGAGCAGCCCTTTCGTCTCGAGTTGTACGCCGGGGAACAACAGCCGCAGAGACGGAATTCCCGCCGCAGCCTCGCCTTCGGTCCAGGTCGAGATGAGGCGGAGGTTCGGCCACAATCGCGTTCCGAGCCCTTCATCGCGGCCGGCGAGCAGATCCGGAAGAAGGGTTCGAAGCATGCGCGCGCGGCCGGGGCTCTCCGTTTCGAGCGCATCTGCAAGCCTGTCTCCGAGAGGCGCAAGGTCGCGGAGCAGAGCCGGCAGGAAGGTGGGATTCCAGAGCGAGACCAGGCGAAGATCTTCGGCCCGAAGGAGGCTCAGGAGCGTCGCAAACCGCCATGACTCGCCGTCGGCGTTCCGCAGAACGTCTGAAGGAACGGCCATGACGGCATCGATCAACCGTTTTCCCCATCGCCCGAAATACTCGGCGTCGTTCTTGAATCCGACGGGAATCCCCGCCGCCGTGCGTTCTTCGCGTGTGACGCGGGGGCTTATCACCCAGTAGGCCCTTCCCAGCGCCAGCTCGGGACGGCGGGAATACAGATCGACCAGCCAGGGATGGATCGCCCGATTGAAGGCTTCCTGAAGCCCGCGGGTATAGGGAATCAGCTTGGTCCCGCCCGAAGAACCGCTGGTGAGCTCGAACAGCTCGACGGGGTCGGCGGTCAGGACGGTGGGCGCACCTGAGGCAGCTTCTTCGATCCAGGGAATGAGATCTTCATACTCGACCTGCGGCACTTCGGCCTGGAAGGCTTTCACCGAGCGGATCCGGCCGAACCCATATCTGCGTCCGAAGGCCGTTTCGGCGTTGGCCGCCAGGATCGTCCGAAGCGCCTCTTCCTGGATGCGCCGTATCGGCTGGCGGGAAACGCGGGAAAATTCCATGGCTTCGTGCAGGCAGGTTGCCAGCCAGCAGGCATGGATCGCCGCGAGACCGAGACCGTTCATGGAATCGTCACCGGTTCGAACGCCCGGGGCCCTCGAAGCGTCGCACAGGCGAATCGTCCGCTCCTTCGCGCGACAAGGCAGGCCAAGGAGGAGCCGCGTTCACCGGCGTATGTCTCGGGCGACAGCCCGACCATGGTCTCCCCGAACCGCCGTTCGTGGCGGGCCACGGGAACGACCGTTCCGGCCAGGGGTTTGTCGCGCTCGCTCCGATTCATAGCATCCCCAATGGAATGGCGAGGGGGCGCCGCCGGCCAACATCGGCGACGGGAGTCTCGGGCCACGCAACGGTGAACAGGCTGCTCGCATACGGAAAATAGAAGAACCGGTCGGCGGCAGGCTTCGCCGGATGCCCTTCGGCCACGCCCCAGGCCGCAAACAGCGCCCCCTCCCGGCGGGCGGCATCGAGGGCGGCGTCGAGCAGGGCTGGCATGACGCGGCGTTCCCACCCCGGTTCGACGGCCCACGGATCGAGAAGCCTGTGGGGCACCTCGCCGCCTTCGGCAGGGAGAGGACAACGCCCCCACAGCGCGCCGCCGGCTTCCCAGACACGCCGAATCGCCGAGAGAACGGGATGAAGATCGGAAAGGCGTATCTGCTGGGTTTCCGAGCGATTCCATACCCCGACGGCCGCGACCAGCGCGTTCCCGGCGAAGGCCCCCAGCACGTCGTTCACGCGCAGGCCCGGCCAGAGACTTTGCGGGCCCCAGGCGGCACCGTCGGGTGGAGACCACCAGGCCCCGTCGCCAGTGCGGCCAAACCGTTCCGCAAGCGTCCGAAGCGCGGGGATATCGTCCCCGGTCAGGGGGCGAATCTCGCATGCAAAGGGTGTCCGTATCCTGCGGCCGCGGCGGGGCCAGCGACCGCCCGGCCCTCGAAGCGGGAATAGTGCCGTCAGATAGCCGCTCAAACGGAGGTATCCGGGAAGGGGGCCGCGACCAGCCGGGTTCGCGAGAACGTCGCGTGCCGCCGCGTTTCCCTCGAGAATCGACGTCACGGTGAGGGGTGCGGGGAATGCCCGCGAAACTTCTCGGAACGCCTGGTATCCGCGGGCAAGCAGTGTTCCGCCGCGGTGATCGGGATGAACGCGCAGGTGGTGGATGTATGCCAGCCGCGCGGGCGCTCCCTCGATCCAGGCAGGCCTCAGGCTGCGGATTCCGATGGACATCAGCTCCCCGTCGACCTCGCGGCGCGAGTATACCAAGTGATGCTCATCGCCCTGCGCCGCAAGCGCCTGAAAAAAGGAAGGCTCGGCGTGGTAGGAAAGGGTCAACCCGGGGGTCGGCATTCGGCATCGGTTCACCAGGCGCCGAACGGCGGCGTCGAACTCGCGCTCCTCGGGACCGAGCTCGGAGCCGGATCGCCAGACCAGCCATCGATAGGGACGGGGCAGCTCGTTCACCAGCGGCCTCCCTCGGCCATTCTTGCGAGGGGGAGGCCAAATTTCGCATCAGCCTCGGGGCGGCCGTCGTCGACCAGGAAGCGGTGGCTGGTCCCGCCGGACTGGATCAGAAGCAGTTTCATGCGAATCTCCGGTTCGGATGCCGCTTGTCGGAGAATTTTCACACCGCGACCGCCGAAGGCGAATCCGGCCGGCGTTTCTACGCTTTTCAAGCTATCACAGCCGCGAAAGCAGGGGCAACAAGGAGAGGTATTTTGTTTCGCAGAGTTCCTGGTTCATGTATTCTCAGGAGGCGGGAGGCGGGAATCCGGATTTCCGCAAGCGGATCGTTCGATACTCCTCGTCTCATATGGTAGGCAACAGCTATCACGAGTAAAATATAATTCCTCAAGACCGGCATGGCACAGCCGTTCGCCCTGAGCTTGTCGAAGGGCGAGTGCATTCGTGCTTCGACAAGCTCAACACGAACGGTATCGAGGATGCGGGTGATTGTCGTGTTACGTGTGAGACGAGTAGTATGCCGTCGACACTCCGGCGAAGCCGGAAAAATATACATTATTATTGTTTATATAACTATAGTATTTGCCGGAGGACCGTCTGGAAGAGCCACCTTTCAAGGAGATCGAGAACCGGAACAGCGTCCCGCTCACCGAGAGGGCCGTCAGAGCGTGTTACGCGTTGACAGACAGGTTTCCGTGGGCCGTCCTGTGCGTTTTTCTCGGTCTCTGCATACTGTCGTTCGGCGCGTTTTCCGAGATCCGGACCGAGGACGAGATCGAGTCGACCATCACGGACCGGAGAGCGCTCGAGGTCCACGAGGAGTTCCGACGCCATTTCGACGAGGAGCGGCGTATCGCGATCGCCTGGGACATCCCTGCGCTGGACCGCCAGGCTCTCATCCATCTTCGCCGGGTCGTCGACGCCGTAAAAGCGGTCCCCGAGGCCGGCCGGGTTTTCTCGGTCCTCGACCTGCTTGGCCCCCAACGCGATTCGGAGCGTTTTGCCGAGTCGCTCACCGACGGCCGCATCGCGCGGCTGGCCGAGTTTCTCCGGGACGACCGGACGGCGAAGGGGCAATTGATATCGGATGATATGCATGCCCTCGCAGTCGTGGTGATTCCCGACACCGACAGGCACGACTGGCAGAACCGGTTGTGCGAAAGCCTCGACCGCACCCTTTCCGGCCTGTTCGAAGGCCGCGAGTTTCACGTTTTCGGGTATCCCTGGTTCAAACAGCGATTCATGGCCGCGGTGGAACGCAACAACCGCATCTTCCTCGCGGCGAGCTTTCTCGTCTGCGCCGTCCTGGCCTGGTTCCTGATCCCCGATCCCGGGATTCTCCTCATGATCGTGCTTGCGGTGCTGCTGCCAGCGGTCTACACGTTCGCCATCTACTTCATGAACGGCAACCGGGTAAATTTGTTCACCGCTCCCATCGTTCCGTTCGCCCTCGTGATCTCGCTCAACGAGATCATCTTCATCGTCAGCCATTTCACCGGAGCCGGCCGAAAGGCGGACATCCCGGACGACCAGGCCGGAGAAGCCGAGTATCTGCGGCTCCACGAAAGAAATTTCCGGTATCTCATCCGCCCCTGTTTCATCAACATGCTGACCACGCTGATCGGGTTTTTCGTCCTGTCGGCCAACCCGTCCAGGAACATCCAGTTGTTTTCCGTCTACACCTCGCTGGCCTGTTTTTTCTCGTATCTCGTGATCTTCGGCTTCGTCTTCGCGTTTCTGCGAATCCACCGGCCGCCCGCCACGACTTCCGGCGGCCCGCGCTCACCCCGGTTTTTCCAGCTTCAGCGGGGCGTGAAACGGCTGGTCTTCGGGTATCCGCGTGCGATTCTCCTGGCGGGCGCGCTTGCAAGCTTTCTCGGGGGGTTTGCCGCACTCCAGATGCCGGCCCGGAACGGACTCGACGACATTTTTTCCCCCGCCGACCCCCTGATCCGGTCGTTCAGATTCATGGCCGAACGCTTCGGCGCCCCCTACTCGATGACGCTGATGGTGCGCGGCCGGGACCTGCTGACCCCGGAGGGCATCCGCCAGACCGAACGGCTGCAGAAGAAGGTCTCCGGGGTCGCCGGCGTGACCCGCGTGTTCTCCGCGGCCGATCTCGTTCATGCGTTCAACGAGCGGTTCACGGGTTCGCCGGGCATTCCCGACACGCCCGATGCGATACGGGCCATCCTCAGCTTTTTCGCGAATCGCGGTATGGCGGGGTTTTACGCCGCTCCCGACGGCCGGAGGCTCGCCATCGAGATCGGCATCGCCAGCTCCGACGACCGCGAGATCCTGCGCATCGGCGATGCCGTCAAAGCGGCTGCGGAAGGGGCCTTGCCGGAAGGCGTCGAGGCCGAGCTGACCGGCGAGATCTATCTCGGCGCGATGATGCAAGGGCTGATCCTGGACAACGTCGCCCGTTCCTTCGCCGCGGCGCTGGTGATGATCGTGGCGGTGTTCTGGGTGGCGTTCGGCCGGTTCCGCCAGGCCCTGTTCGCCCTGCTGGTGAATTTTCTACCGATCCTGGCTGCGTACGGAACGGCGAGCCTGGCCGGAATGCCGTTCAATCCCTCCACCGCCGTGGTCGGCTGCGTGATGAGCGGCCTGGTGGTGGACGACACGCTCCACATCCTCACCCATTTCGGCGACAGCCGCGGGAAGAGCCTGGTTCGCAGGGTGCTTGGGGTGCTCGACGCGATGTTCCACCCGGTCCTGTTCTCGGCCCTGCTGCTGGGCCTCGCCAATGCCGTCTTCCTCGCCAGCGATTTCCAGCCCTTCCGGGAGTTCGGCGGGATCGGCGCCCTGATCGTGGTCTTCGGGATCCTGGGCGACCTGGTCTTTCTGCCGGCCCTGTTCCTGGTCTTCGGCGAAAACCGCTCCGAACCGGTCAGAGCGACGGCAACCGCCGAAGATGCGGGCGTCGAGTGAGCACGAAGCGGCGAACGCCGGTTCCCGGCAGGATGACGAATACCCGAGCCAAGAAAACGGCCGGGGAAGCAGGTCGCCGCCCCGGCCGTGATCGCGTTTCGACGCATCAGCCCTTGAAGATCGTGTTGAAGCGGCGATCCTGGAGCATCAGGGTCATGACCATGGCCGAGAACTGCCACTGTTCCTCGGTCGTGGCGCCGAGTTTCACCGTGTAGATGCAGGTGTCGCCGTTCGCCGACACGCGGTTGGCCCTGAGAGCCACCAGGTCCTGTTCGGAAAGGTTCTTCCCGGCGTTCGAGGCGACCCAGGCCGTCAACTGTTCCTTGAGCCGGGCGGCGTCGGCGGGCGAGGCGCACCGGAACAGCATGTTCAGTTCGTACGCGTAGCCGTCGCCCTGGCGCGAGGCGCCGACGTCGTAGCTGAACTTCCGGACTGCGGCGAGGCCGTTCTTGAGGTCCTGCTCGAGCCGGGCCGCCTGTGCGTCGGTGAGATAGGACGAAGGCTTGAACACCTTCCGGAACGTGGCGCGGGTCTTGCCCACGAAGCCATCGTAGCGGTTCTCGAAGGCTTTGATCTCATCGCGTTCGGCGGCGATGGGAACGAACTCGGCCATGAAGGTGACCTTGTCGGGTTGGGGGCGCGTCATCGGCCTGTCGCCGTCGAGGACGCTCACGATCTCGCTGAGAAGCGAGTAGTCGCCGGCCGGAACGGTGGCGATGAGCGTATACTGGCCGAAATTCATCAAAACGGCCTCGCTGGGCCTGAAGGCGAAGGGGAACAGGCGCGCGGACTTGCCTGCGATTCGCGCCTCGCGCGACTGGCGGGCGGGCGCGGCGATCTTCTGGGCTTTGAGGGTATCGAAATAGCGCTGGTAGCGTTTTTCAGCAAATGCCTCGAACTTATCGTATTTCACATTGCCTTTGAGGATGAAGCAGACGTTCAGCTGGTCGACGGGCATCTCGCGGGCGACGATGGCGTAGGCCAGCGATTCCTTCTTGGGATCGGGGATGCCGGCTTTCCTGAACCGGGCGTCGATCACCTCGCGTCCGATCACGTCGGTGAGGCCCTTCTGGAGGTCGAGTTCGTCCTCGAGGAAGCTCGAGATACCGCCCAGGTCGACGAATCTCAGGTCCCTGGGGTCGTTCACGAGCGCGCAGGGCTCGGCCAGGACGGGAGAAGAGATCGAAACCGCGAGCAGACACAGGATCAGGGCTACATACAACCTGTTCATGTTTTCCTCCATCCGGTTTTTGTCTGAAGAGAACCGATCGAAAATATGCTACCCTTTTTCCGCACCGAAACACAATCGCATCGGGACAGTACCGTTTGGATATTCTGCTGGTTCTCCCCCACGGCCCCATCCATCGGCCCGCCGCCGGAAGCTATAAGCGAGCGCTCCGATATGCGCCGCTGACGCTCGCCGCGCTCGTTTCGCTCGTTCCCCGCGAACTCGGGGCCAGGGTCCGGGTCATCGACGAAGGCGTCGACGTCTGGGATCCCCGCTCGTATCTCGATGCGGACCTGGTCGGGATCAGCGTCATGACGGGAACCGCGAGCCGCGCCTACGCCATGGCGGATTATTTTCGCCGCCGCGGCAAGACCGTCGTCCTGGGCGGGGTCCACGCGACGCTTCTCCCCGAGGAGGCGAAACGACATGCCGACTCGGTCGTGATCGGGCTGGCCGAGGAGACCTGGCCGCAGGCGCTGCGCGATGCGGCTGCCGGGCGGCTCCAGCCCTTTTACCGGATGCGCCGCGATTTCGACCTGAGACAGGTCAGCCCCCCCGTTCCCGACCGGTCGATATTCGATCGAACAAAATATATCACTATAAATTCCATCGAGGCCACCCGCGGCTGCGCCCATAAATGCTCCTTCTGCGCCATCGCCCGTGCCTGGGACAGTCGGTTCTTCGTGCGACCGGTCGAGGAGGTCGTCGCCGAGGCGGAGTCGCTCGACGGGTCGGAACTCTGCTTTCTCGATCCCAGCCTCACCTGCGACCGCAATCACGCGCTGGCCCTGTTCCGCGGCCTGGCGCCGCTGAAGAAGTGGTGGGTCGGCTGCGCCACGATCGACGTCGCCTTCGACCGGGAACTCCTGTCCGCGATGGTGGACTCCGGCTGCCGGGGCCTGTTGATCGGTTTCGAGTCCGTCTCGCAGACGGGGCTGGAGGAAGTCAGAAAACCCTTCAACCGGGTCGCCGACTACCGCGAGGCCGTCCGCCGGTTCCACGACAACGGCATCGGGGTCCAGGCGTGCTTCGTCTTCGGCCTCGATACCGACCGCCGCGACGTGTTCCGCCGCACCGCCGATTTCGTCTACGACATCGAGGTGGATCTCCCCCAGTATTCGGTGCTGACCCCCTTCCCCGGCACCGAGGTGTACCGCGAACTCGAACGGGAGGGACGGATCATCGAGCGAGACTGGGCGTTGTTCGACGCCGAGCACGTCGTCTTCCGGCCTCGCCACATGAGTCCCGATGAACTCCAGGAAGGGCTGATCCGGGCCTGGCGGAAGAGCTACTCGCTTCGTTCGATTTTCAAGCGGTTGGCCGGCTCCCGTTGCCTTCTCCCGATTTCCGTCCCGGCGAACCTCGGATACAACCATTATGCGAGCCGTCTGGAGCGGTATTCCCGCACGTTCATGACCCGCGAGGGAGACGAGTTCCGGGAGTAGGCGGACCACGCCTCACCGGTTTTCCGCGTTCGCAGGAGACAGATGCGGCAAATTCAGTTACACTTGGGCATCAGTTCAAGCCCCGGAGGATTTCCGATGTCTTTGCTATGCCTGGCATGCCTGTTCCTGACGCTTTCCGCCCCGCCCGCCCTCGCCGCACCCACCGCTTCACGGACGTGGACCATTCCGGCAGCGCTGGAAGTCCAGCTGAACAGGCTGGGAGCCGGACAGTGCATCTGGGTCGTCCCGAACGATCCCGCGTCCGTCCCGGCAACCGTCGTTCTTCTGCGGAAGCGCGACAGCGCGTGGGAAATCGCCCGTCCGCCCTTCCCGGCCGTTATCGGGCGGAACGGCATGGCCCCGGAAGGCGAGAAGCGTGAAGGAGACGGCCGCACGCCTTCAGGCATCTTTCCGCTGGGGTTCGCGTTCGGCTACGCCCCGACGCTGGATATCCGATGGCGGTACCGGCCGTCGAGCCCCGACGACGTCTGGATCGACGATCCCGAAGCCCCCGACTACAACACCCTGACCAGGAAAAGCCACACGCAGGCGAAATCCTTCGAGTATATGAAGCGATCCGACGATCTGTATAAACTGGGACTCGTCGTCGAATACAACACGGCTCCAGTGGTGGCAAGCCTTGGAAGCGCGATTTTCATGCACCTCTGGAAGGACCAGACCACCGGCACGGCAGGCTGCGTCGCCATGGCGGAACCTTCCATGCTCACCCTGCTCGCCTGGCTCAACCCCGATTTTCGCGTCTTCGTCGCAATTTTTCCAAACGAAGAACCGGATGCGAGCGACGCACCCCGCCTCAAACCATGAACATAAGCGCGATTCTCCCGAGCAGGGAAACGGCAAAGCCCCATGAACAGACGGTATACAGCAGATACCATCCCGGCGTTGCGGCCTTGAGAACCTCGATCGAATCGACGTACACCACCTCGCAGGCGGTCCCGCCGGTATCCTCGCGGGTCGTGCTGCTGCAGCGCCAGAACTCGTAATTGTCCGACCCCTGGTAATCGCACAGGATCCCCCGAAGACGCACCTGATCGCCTTTCCTGACCGTGGCGATCTTTTTCCGGGTGGCCGGGTCCTTCGTGATCAGGTGGTTGTTCGCAATGTGGGCATGGCTGAACGTCACGCCGGGGGGAAACTGCCAGTTGATGCTCCACGAACCGCTCCACATCTTCACCCGGTGGTAATCGTGGATCTTCAGATTGTCGCCCCAGATCACGCCCAGGTCGAGGGTATCGACCGAGTCGGCGGTGTGGTAGATGTCCCACCAGGCGTTGATGTTGTTGTGGTCGACCACCAGGCCCCACAGCTCGTATTCGGCGACCGGCCGGACCCGGTAATGCACGCCGCGATAATCGAACTTGAACTCCTTGCGGGTGGTCGGGGTCTGCACGGGTTCCTGGAAGAGGGCCGGAAGGATCGCCTCTTTCGGCGGAAGGGCGCCCTTGTTCCACCCGGCGGCGACCCAGCCGCACAGGGTCGCGATCAGCAGCCAGGAGAACAGTTTTTCCAGCGTTTCGTGTCCGGGCATCGTGTTTCTCCGGTCATCTTCGCGGGACCATCACCCGATTCACTAATATATAATTATCGATATATAATTTGCGGCATTAAACCGGGTCAGGCGGCGCCGATGTCCCTGCGGTAGTGGATATTTTTGAGCGCCAGTTTCCCGATGTCGCCGTAGGCGAGGCGGCGGGCGTCGGCGAGGGTTTCGCCGACGGCGGAGACGGTGATGAGCCTGCCGGTGCGGAACACCCATTCCCCCGAGGGGCCGATCTCGTTCGACGAATGATAGATGGTCGAATCTTTCACGTCCTCCATCTTGAGAATCTCGGGAAGGGCCTCGTCGTCGTTCGGGTAGCCGGCGCGGGCGAGCACGACCGACACGGCGCTGTGCTTGCCGAACGCGACTTCCGAGCCGGTAGCGTCGAGACGGCCGAGAGCGCAGTCCATCAACAGGGAGGCCAGGTTGCCGCGGAACCGGGCGAGGATGCTCTGGGTTTCGGGGTCGCCGAGGCGCGCGTTGAACTCGAGCACCTTCGGCCCCGTCGCCGTCAGCATGAGCTGGAACGAGAGAAAGCCTCGATACATCAGCTTGTCGGCCTGCATGCCCGCGACGGTCGGAATGACGATGCGTTGCCGGATGCGCTCCTCGAGCTCGGGCGTAAGGTCGGGCGACGGGCTGACCGCTCCGAGACCGCCGGTGGTCGGTCCTTCTTCGTTGTCATGCGCGCGTTTATAATCGCGGCAGGAGCTGAACGACACCCACTGGTTGCCGTCGGTCAGGATCGTGTAGGAGCACTCGACGCCTTTGACGCGTTCCTGGAGGATGATGGGCGGGCCGAAGCTCTTGAACAGCCGGTGGGCGGCTTCTTTCGCCTCGTCGACGGAGTTCACCACGGCGACGCCCGTTCCCCGGGAAAAGCCGTCGCATTTGACGACGCGAACCCAGGGGTTTTCGTCGAGGAACTGCTCGGCCTCGCGCGGATTCGCGACGACCTGGGTCATCGGCGAGGGAATGTTGTGCTTCACCATGAAGGCGGCGGCGAACGCTTTGCTGGTCTCGATCCGGCCGGCGTCGGCGGCGGGGCCGATGACGGGAATGCCCGCCCGGACGAGCGCGTCGACGGTGCCTTCGGTCACGTATCGCGACGAGCCGATCACGGCCAGCTCAACGTTGTCACGGGCGAACTGGACGAGTTCGGCGTTCCCCCGGAAAGGCTGGCACGCGGCGATTTCCCGCATTCCGGCATTTCCCGGGCAGGCGTAAATCTTCAGGACCGACGGGGAATGGGAAAGAGAGTGAACCAGAGCGTGTTCGCGCGCTCCGGAACCCAATACGAGAATCTTCACTGCACAGCCTCCACAACCGGACCTCTGATCGCCAGCGCCGAATGGTACTACATCCCAGCCTCCGAGTCAATTCCACAGCGGCTTTTGCAATTTTCGTGTATCACCACGGCACAAAGCCTTCCCCCCTCGTTATCTCTTTCACCGTTCTTCGTGTCTTGGCGCCTGGCATGTTCAATCAGGCTCTCGTTGTTGCGATGGCGGACGGTTCCAGGCGGTTCACGGACCGCCCCTCCGGATTTTGAGGAGCTGTTCCTGTCTCTTCGTGTGATAAAACGATCTTCGTATCTCGTCGGCGATTTTTCGATTTTCGACAAATCTGCCCCATCTGCGGAATCTGCGGATGGGTTCAAAGAAAAAACCCCGCCTCGAAAGGCGGGGGTGCGTCTGGACGTATATCGGTTACTTTGCTTTGTTCTTCAGGGCGTTGTACTGGTCGGAATACACCTTGAGTTCTTCGTAGACTTTCTTCGCTTCGTCGTACTGCTTGTTTTCGACCAGCTTGTTGTATTTGAGATAGGTCTCGTAATACTGCTTCTCGACGGTCTGGATGTCGCCGCTGACCGAGACTTCGACGTTCGAGGTCGGGGTCATGCCGGTTCCGAGCTGGCCGCCCGAGTTGATGCCGAGGTTCTGGCCCTCGCCGAAGGTGATGCCGTATCCGCCGTTCGAGGTGTTGGAAGCTTCGGTCGAGAACGTCTTGCCCCTGTTGAAGATGCTGATCTTCTTTCCTTTGAAGATCCCCTGGACCCACTTGGCGACCTTGCTGCCGACCACGCCGCCGACGATACCGCCGATGATGGGCCCGATGATCGGAATCGGCGACAGAACCGCCATGCCGATAGTGGAGCCGATGGAGGAGCCGACCAGGTCGACCGGATCGATCTGGCGGAGGGCCTTGCCGAGGTTGAACTGGCCGCTCCTGATGTCGCCGGCGAGCGAGGAGCCGATCTGGCCGCCCGCCGAGCCCATCATGACCGGAACGACCGCGCCGACGAGCGCGCCGACCGGGCCGGGCAGGAACGCGCGGACGAGCGAGGCGGTGAACTGGCCGCCCGCGGCGCCCAGGGCCGAACCCACGACGCTGCCGGCGAACTCGACCGATGCGACGGCCTTGGCGGCCTTTCCGAACGAGGGCTTTTCACCCCTGATCATCTGGAGGGCCAGGTTGGTGCCGACGGCGACGCTCGTCGTCACGGCGAGGTTGGTGAACGAGAAACTGCTCTTGAGCGACTGCTTGGCGTTCTGGGTACCTTCGGCGACGCCCTTCTGGAGCTTGCCCGAGAAGGTGTCGGCATACTGCACGTCGGCCTGCGGCTGAAGCGTGCCTTCCTGCTCCTTGGCGGGATCCTTCTTGTCGCCCTTCTTCATGAGGCCGACCTTCTGGGCCAGCGCCACGATGCGGGCGCGGATGGCGTCGATGATGACCTTCATCTTGGTCTTGATGGCGTCGACGATCGTCTTCAGCTTGGAAACAAGGGCGTCGCCCTTGCCGTTCATCGGCATCTGACCGGCCTGCACGCCGAGTTCGTTCAGCCCGACGCCGAGCTGTTGCTCGAACGAGGGGTCAGGCGGAAGACCGCGCTCGGCATACCAGTTGTCGACCTGGCCCTTGTACGACTGCATGCCGTCGCTGACCATCGACTTGGTGTTGCCGAGAATCGCCTTGATGCGCTCTCCGATGGTCATCGCTTCCATGTTGGAGGGGGCGACCTTGTTATAGAGCGGGGTTGCCGTCGTTTCGATCTGCTTGAGCGCCGATTCGATCGTGTTCAGGTTGGTCTTGAGCATGCCGATCTCGGGAACGCTGTTCATCACGGACGAAAGATCGACCTTCGTTCCGGCCGGAACCTGCGTGACGGTCGTTCCCTGCTGCGCGTAGGCCCCGAACGTCGAAGCCACGAACATCAGCACGGTGAAAAGGGAAACCACCCTGATCCTGAACTTGCTTCGAAACATCATATACTACCTCCATTCCCTGTAGGAGCGGTTTTTTACAACGGTGAGCGGTACAACATCAGTTCAATTATAGGAACGGATCATCAAAGCGTCAATGCTCATCGTCGCCGTGCGACGTCGCACCGCGGGGGGAAATCATGCGCGAAACGCGGGAAAAAGGCCATCTGATGCGCCATTGAGATGCAAGCGGGTATCTGGCAAGGGTTTTGCGATTTATTCTATCGATCCACAACGTTCATCCGACCACATGATTCCGGAGGTGTGTTTCACCATGACAAACGCCGTGAAAACCTATGCTCTGCTGGCGGCCCTGATAGCCCTCACGCTCGTCGCCGGGCAGGCGATCGGCGGCGAGCAGGGGCTGTTTGCGGCTCTCATGATCTCGTTCGTCATGTCGTTCGTGAGCTACTGGTTCTCCGACTCGATCGTGCTGAGCATGTATGGCGCGAGACCGGCCCATCCCGAGCGGTTCGGCGCTCTCCATCAGATCGTGCAGGCGCTGGCCGGACGGGCCGGCATTCCCGCCCCGCAGGTCTACATCATTCCGACAATGTCGCCGAATGCGTTCGCCACCGGCCGCGGCCCCGGACACAGCGCCGTTGCCGTCACGGAGGGACTTTTGGCAACCCTGAGCCGCGAGGAATTGACGGGCGTCCTGGCTCACGAGATCGCGCATATCGCGAATTACGACGTTCTGCTTTCGACGGTGGTCTCGGTTCTGGCAGGTTCGCTGTCGTATCTCTCGCGGCTGGTGTTCTGGACCGGGATGCCGTCGGATCGCGACGGAGACGGTCAGCGGGACAATCCGCTTCTGGGGCTCGTATCCGTGATTCTCGCCCCGCTCATCGCCCTGTTCCTTCAGATGGCGATCTCACGGAGGCGGGAGTATCTCGCCGACGAGACCGGCGCGCGCCTCTGCGGTGAGCCACGGTGGCTGGCCTCGGCCCTGGCCCGGCTCGAGCAGGGCGTCGCGGTGCGGCCGATGAACGGCGCCGAGCCGGCGACCTCTCACATGTTCATCGCCTCCCCCTTCAGCGGCGGCGGCCTCGCGGAGCTGTTCTCCACCCATCCTCCGATGCAGGAGCGCATCCGGCGCCTTCTCGAAATGCGGATCTGAGCTGACGCTGAGTCGCCCTCAGGCGGGGGGATGCAGCCGCTTTGGAAGGAGGGCCATCGTTTCGGCGAGGGTCGGCAGGGCGGCCCGGCCGCCGAGCGCCCGGCATTTCAGGGCGGCGACGGCAGCGGCGAAGCCGAGGCAGGTTTGGGTCGGCCATTGTTTCGTCAGGGCGTAGATCAGGCCGCCGTGAAAGGCGTCGCCGCAGCCGGTCGTATCGACGACGGGGCTGACCTTCCAGGCCCGCTGGCGGAACAGGACACCGTTCGCGGCGGCCACACAGCCTTCCTCGCCGAGCGTGATGCAGACCATGCGCGCGCCGTAGGTGGTCAGCTCCTGGAGCGCCTCCACCGGGTCTTTCGTGTTCAGGAAGCTGAACGCGAAGCCCTTGCCGACGACGAGATAATCGATCAGCGGGAGCAGGGGCTCGATTTCGGGACGATACGTTCCCGAGTCGAGCATCACGGGGATCTTCATGCGCCGCGCGATCTTCGCCGCCTCAAGCGAGGCCTGGATGTGCAGGCCGTCGAGGTGCAGGAACCGGCTCTGCCGGACGACGTCTTTCTGCAGCTCGTCGACCTCGAGCGGGAAGGCGGAGCCGCGATGCCAGAAGATCGTGCGGCGGCCCGTTCCCCGCTCGACGGCGATGAAAGCCGTCTGCGACTCCTTGTCGGGCGCCGTGACGAGACCTTCGAGGTTCACCCCTTCGTCGGCAAGTCCCTGTTGGATCAGCTTTCCGTATTCGTCGCCGCCGATCTTTCCGAGAAACGCGGTCGAGAGACCCAGGCGCGCGGCCGCGACCAGGGCCGTCGCGACCGGGCCGCCGCCCTGGATCCTGAATGCCGACGTCTCGGCCTTCACGTCGACGGGCGGATACTCGGCCACCGTCGCGAGCAGGTCGATGGAACACTGGCCGAGACCGGCCACGTCGAACCGTTTCATACCCCCGGATTCTACCGCATTCGTCCCTCCCGGGGCGAGCGGAAACGGGAATTTCCGACGTATTTGCCCAGAAAGCCCGGGGATGGCATAATAGGGGCGAGAACTTCGATGGGAAGCATCCTGATGTGAGTACAGGCAAGTCACGCCCCCCGGCCTCGGCCGGATCCTCGCCGATCCAGGATCTGCGAAAACTGCTGTCATCGTGGGCCAGGGAAGCCGGCCCACCGATGTCGCGTCCCTCGTGGAACGATCTCCAGTTGTTGCTGCTGCCCCTGAAGGGCTCGCCGACGGCCTTCTGGGACACCTTCCTTCCCTCGCTTCCTCCCTCGCACGCGCTTCTTGCGGCCATGGTCATCGCCCAGTCGGATCCCCAGGTCCGCGCCGCCTTTCTCCAGCGGGCATGCACTGCGGCTCTCCAGACACCGCCGGCCCAGCTTTTCGAGGCCCTGAAGCTGTTTCCGAAAGATCTCGTCCTGTCTGGATTCGGCCCGGCGCTGCTTTCTCCGGCGCCGCTCGGCCCTCTGGCCGCGGCCATTCTCGCCCATCTCGGAATCACGATCGCCCCCGGCGACGTCCCGCTCGTGCTGACGGCCTCGACGGGCAGTGACGAGATGCTGGAACATCTCGCCCGGCTCGTTCCGCAGGAGCACGTCGATTCGGTGATCCATGACCTCGAAACGCAGCTCGACGCCTCGAAGCCCGGTATCGCCGACCTTCGGGACGCGTTCGTCAAGCTCCTCAGGACGCCCCCCGAACGTCCGCTCCCGGCCCCGGAAGTCGAACCGGCACAGCGTCCTCCCGATCCGGCTCAGACGGCGGCACCACAGCTCCGCCCGGAGGAAACGATGGCTCAGGCGCAGGCCCGCCTCGCAGGTCTGCGCCCGGCCGGCGTCAGGACGAGCACGGAGCCCGGCGGGAATAGTATGGTCAATACTATTACAAACCCGTTGTCCGGCATCGACAGGAACCTTCTGGCGGGAATCGTCGCGATCGCTCTCTGCATCCCGCTGGTCCTGTATCTGTCATCCGACACGGGCCAGGAGCCGGCGGAACCGGCGGTGATGCCGCAGGGTCCCGTGAAACTTCCAAAATTCTGGACCGATGCCGTCACCAAGCGAAGAATCACCCGGGAATTCCTCGCTGCAGACAACGACTTTCAGATGGGCGAGATGTTCCTGGTCCGAGAGCAGTTCGGCGACGCCCTGTCGCTGTTCCGGGACGCCCTGCATCGAGATCCGGAGCATGTAGCCGCCCAGTTTCGCATCGGCTGCTGCCTTTTCTCGCTCGACGATCACAAGGGAGCCGCCCAGGCGTTCAGGAAATCCCTCGAGATGCAGCCCGGCCTGCCTCAGGCAAACCTGTTCCTGGCACGCATCTCGGTGGCCGCCCACGACTGGGACACCGCCGTCGCCCATTACCAGAAAGAGTTCGATCTGACGGGCGACGTGGCGGTCGCCCTCGAATACGCCGGAACGCTCAGAAAACTCGGCCGGTTCCCGGAAGCGATCAACCTGCTGACCCGCCTCCCGCCGCGCTTTTCCGGCCATCTCGAGGTGGTGAACCTGCTGGCCCAGCTGCGCGAAGACGCCCGAGGGATCGCGCCATGAACCGACGGGCCCTCTCCTTCGTCGAAGTCATCATTGCGATGGGCATTCTCGCCATGTGCATGCTTCCGGTCATGACCATGTTCGGCTCGTCCGGTCGGGCCGTGCTGAAAAGCCAGAATCTGGCCTTCGCCGTCGGGCTCGCGCACAGGATTTCCCAGCATCTGTTCGACGCCCCTTACGAAGCGATCGTTGAAGTGCCCCTGCCGGGAAACGCCATCGCCGGCGGCCCCGACGACGGTTTTTTCAATCCCCTCCTGAACGACAAAACCACCGGTGCGGGCGCGCTCCGAATCACGCAGGCACAGCTTCCCGAGTTATGGATGTTTCTTCGCAAATACGATTTCCGGTATTCCCTGATCGTGAACAACGTCAACTTTGCCACCGGCGACCAGATGAAATGCGTCGGCATCATTATCACCTGGAAGGAAGGCGGAAAGGATCTGCTCTACAAACTGTATACCTATGTACCTGACCTTTAGGCGAAACGCGCGGGGAACGACCTTCGTCGAGCTGTTGATCGGCACGACGATTCTCGCTCTCATTCTCGGTTTCGTCGCCCGCTGGTTCTTCATGCAGAAGGAGTATCAGAAACGGCTGACGCGGATCAGCGACATCCAGAACGACTTCCGGAGGGCGAGCTGGGAAATGATCCAGGAGGTCCAAATGGCACGCACGATCATCTGGCCTCGAATCAACTCCGACGATTCTCTCCGGTCCGACACGAAACTCGTGTTCAAGGATTTCATGGGCAGGATCATTTCGTATTACCACGTTCCCGGCACGAAGGAAGTACGCCGGTGCGTGATTCCAAACGGGCCGGGCGACCCCGTCGTCAACCCGGCGCCCATCGGACGGGGCATCGCAACGATGACCTTTACAGCCACGAGCCCCACGAACAGGGTGATCTCCTACTGCATGTCGACGGACGGCGTCTTTTCTCTCGACGCCGTGTATCTCATGAACGCGGATTGAACCGATGGACATGAACGAACGAAAAGGCGTCGCCCTTTTTCTGGTACTCGGTCTGGCGGCCGTGTTCGTGCCCGTTTTGCTGTATCTTTCGCAAACGGGAAGCTCCCAGGTCCGGTTGGCCGTGAAATATCACGAAGTGCACCAGTCGGAAGCGGCGGCCATCGCCGGCACCAACTCGGGGCTTTCCCGTCTTCGCGGCAATATGACCGGTCTTCAGCAGCTCACGAACCTGCTGATCGGGGAGATCGCCTACGATCTGACCATTCAGCCGACCGGAACGGGACTCCTGACCCAGGAACTGTATCACCTGTTTTCCAAGAGCGCCAAGGGCCAGCATACCTTCATTCTCATGAGCGACGCGGAGCAGATGTATCCCGATCCCAACCCGCCCGTGACGGTCATTTCGCACGACACCTGGAACACGATCGAACCGTATGACATCAACCTGGCCGCGGACGTGACGTCGATGGAAAATCTCCGCGGCCAGGATATCCTGAGTTACGAAGCCGTGAAAAACTATGAAAAATCCGTCTCGAAAGCGGCCTATTCCAGCGAACTGATGTCGAAACGGAGCAAACTGCCAACAGAGCTTCAAGCCGACTGGGCGAGCATCGTCTCAATTCTCGAGAGCGAAAAGATCACCTTCTGACGTTCACCAATTTCCCGAGAAAACAGGGCTACTCCATTTCGCAAGTTCACACGACGAATGAAAATCGGTTACAATTGATTACAGGAGAGATCCCAAAGGGAGGTACAGGACGTATGAAAATCCGACGAACATCGGCTGTTTTCCTGGCCGGACTTTTTGTTTTCACTCTCGGGGCCGCTTCTGCGGAAGATGAGTACAAAACCGACCGCAGGACGAAGGTATCGGACAGCACCATAAGCAGCGTCCAGAGCGAGGGCTTCAGCCTCACCAGCAAAGATGCGGCTCCGACGGGCGCGAAGGCGCGACCACTCGGAGAACTCGAACTCGCCATCCAGGAATACCTGTTGTATTTTGATGCCTATCGACAGGCTCAGCAGTCGACGGTTCCCGCCGAACGCGCCAAGGCCTCGCAACTCCTTCGAACCTATCGTAACGCGTATGCGAAGGCCCTGAAAATGCTGCGGGACGACAAGCTCATCCATCCGATGATTCCCCAGAATCCTCTCAAATTGTATATGGAAACGGCAGAAAGTGCGCTTCTGGGCGATCCAAAGAAACGGAAGCGTTTTTATGATGAGGTCAAAAAAGCCGCCAAAGATGCCCTCAAACACGGAAAGAACGCTGATGAGATCGTCGCAATCATCAAAAACAAAATCGAGATCCTGAACCAGAACTGGCAACAGAGCAGCTCGAGTTCCAGCAGCCCTGGTTCGATTTTCCCTCCCGGACTGCCTTCCCCTGGCCAGTTCCCTTCCCCCGGCCAGCTTCCCCCCCCCGGGGTGAATCCTCCTGGCCAGTTCCCTCCACCCGGCCAGAACCCTCCTCCCGGCCAGTTCGTTCCCCTCAGCAGCCAGAACCAGCCGCCCGGACAGAATCTCCCCGGTCTGAACATGATGCCTGGCCAATATCCGCCGCCCGGGGGCCCCGGGTATTCTCCCAACCCTCAGCAACCCTGACGCTCCGTCATCGAATCGCCTGAAACACGTGTAGACATCCTTGACACCTTCGAACGAGAAAAACCAGGCCCAGCATTCGTGGAAGACCCTCCCCACGGGAGGATTTTTCGTCGCCACTCTCGCGGTGCTGCTTCTTGCGGCACCGCTTTTTACCGCTCTCGACACCCGTCTGCGTGATTTCTGGAGCCGTCTCCGCCTGAACGCAGCGGACCCCGGAGGGCACCCCTGGGCGGCAAAACTCGCCCCCCTGCTTCCGAAGCCGGCCTCGCCGGGGCCTGTCGTGCTGGTCCTGGCCGACGACCGGTCGATCCTGGGGATTCAGAATCTGTATCAGGGAAACCGGCAGGCCTACGCCGACGTCGTGCGCATCATCGCGAGCGCCGGCGCCCGCGTCATTGCCCTCGACACGTTCTTCGGAACGCCGAGCGGCGATGCGGACGCCGACGAGGAGCTCGCGAACGCGGTTGCGGAAGCGGGAAACGTCGTTCTCAAAGCCTTCCGGCGCGGCCCCGAGACGATGACGACGCCGTATCCGATCCTCGCGAGGGCCGGCCACGTGGCGCCATCGTATTTCAGCCCGCTGGTCGACGAGACGATCCGACGCTCCTCGGCCATCTTCCGGCCGGCCCGCGGGCAGCCGGTGCCGGGCTTCCATGCGGAGATCGTGCGGATCTGGCTGGGCCTCCCGCTCCAGAAACTGAGCTACGAGGACGACCAGCTCACGTTCAAGACGGCCTCGGGGCCGATCTCGATTCCCCTCTCGAATCGCGAGCATGCGCTGATCAACTACAATTTCGACCCGCAGTCGGTGACCCGCGTATCGCTGTATGACGTCAGGCAGGGCTCCGTCGCCCCGGCCGTCTTCAAGGACAAGGTCGTCATCGTCGGGCCGGCCCATTCGATGAGCGAGGAACGGCTGTTCACGCCTCTCGGCCGGCCCGAGTTCCCGCCGTTCATCCATGCCGTGGTCGTGTCGAACTACCTTGACGGCACAGCGCTGGCCCCCGCGCCGCCATGGCAGGCGCCGCTCGCCGCGGCAATCGCTCTCGCCATCGCAGCGTTCATGCTGGCTCCGCGTCTGCAGCCGCTCGCGTTCGGGGCGATCAGTCTGGCAGGCACGATCGCGCTGTTCGCCCTTTCCGCCGTCGCCTTCTTCGGATACGGCCGGATCGTCGACGTGACCTCGACCGTCGCGGCGCTCGATTTGACCTTCTTTTTCGCCGTCGGCATGCGCTACTACGCCGAACAGTCGGACAAGCTCCGCATCAAGAATGCGTTCCAGCACTACGTCACGGCCTCGATCGTGAACGAGATCCTGAAAGACCCCGCCAAGCTCAACCTTCACGGCGAGGAACGCTGCCTCTCGCTCTTCTTCTCAGACATCGAAGGCTTCACGACCCTGTCGGAAGGCCTTTCCCCGCTCGTCGTCGTGAACCTGCTCAACGAGTATCTGACCGAGATGACCGACATCATCTTCAAATACGACGGGCTGCTCGACAAATACGAGGGCGACGCCATCATGGCGGTGTTCGGCGCCCCGGTCGACCAGGCCGACCACGCGATCCGGGCCTGCCGGTGCGCGCTCGACAGCCAGAAGGCGCTGGCCGAACTGCGCGCCCGGTGGCGCAAGGAAGGCAAGCCGGAGCTGTTCGTCCGGATCGGCATCAACACCGGCGTCGTGGTGGTCGGCAACATGGGTTCGCGGATGCGGTTCGACTACACCTGCATCGGCGACAACGTCAACCTCGCCGCCCGCCTCGAAACCGCCAACAAGATGTTCGGAACGAGCATTCTGATCAGCGGCGACACCGCCGACCTGGTCAAGCCGGCGATTCTCACCCGGTTCCTCGGCATGATCCGGGTCGTGGGCCGCAAGCAGGCCGTGCCCGTCTACGAGGTTCTCGCCCGGCTCGACGGCCACGACGGCGCCGACATCGAGCTTCAGCAGCACCGGAAGAAGACCTACGAAGATGCCCTACAGATGGCCCTCAACCGGAACTTCGCCGGGGCCATCATGTATCTGACGCAGTATATGTCGGCCGAGGTCGAGGACAGGCCGGCCCGGCTGCTGCTCGAGCGCTGCAGGGCGTATGCCGCGGCGCCGCCGCCGCCCGACTGGGACGGCATCATGATCCAGGAACAGAAATAGCATGGCGGTCATTCCCGGGGTGGTGTATCATCGGATCATGCGACGCCTGCTTCCCTCCCTGATCCTGTTCACGGCACTCGGCGCGGTCATGCCCTCCCCTGCCGCCGCATGGCGGAAGTGGGAGCACGTGCAGCCGCGCGAACTCGAGATCACTCTCCGGCCGGAGACGCCCGAAGTCGTCGCCGGCGACGTCGCGACGTTCACGATCAACGTGCGCAACCGCACCGACAAGACCGTCGATCTTCGGTTCGAAACCGGCCAGCGCTGGGATCTCGCGGCATTTCACGATGGGACGCAGATCTGGCGCTGGTCGAACATGCTGCGCTGGGAGGACGCCCCGCACAGCATCCCGATCAGGACGGACCGTCCCGAAACCACGACCATGGCCTGGCGGACGGTCGATCGCAACGGCGGGCCGCTTCCGCAGGGCGTGTACAAGGTGCAGGGCATGGTCATGTGCGAGCCGCGGGCCCTCGTGACCAACGCCGTCGCAATCCGCCTTCTTCCGCCGGTCGAGCGACGGCTCGACACCCTGAAAGTCAAGGTCGGCTCCCATTTCGAGGTCAGGGTGCCGCGCTTCGCCGGGGATCGGCAGGTCCGATGGATGATCGACTACGACTATAACGACAACCGGATCGACCCCGTCGAGCGGCGCAGCGACGATAAGGACGAGATCATCACCTTCGTCGCCAAGCGCGTCGGTCACGTCACGGTCCGCCTGTACGAGCATCCCGAATTCAAGTTCGCCGACAGTTCCCTCGAACGACGCACCTTCCGCGTCGAGGTCGTCGAGCGCGACTGACGCAACAGCCACCGGAGGCCCACATGAGCAGCCCTCATTCCAGCAAGCGCACCATCGAAGAGTTGATGCTCGAAAAGCAGATTCTGACGGCCGAGCAGCTCGAAAAGGCACGGAACATCCAGGCGCAGACGCTCGAACGCCTCGAGGAGATCATCATCCGGCTCGGGTTCATGGCCGAAAAGGACCTTCTCGAACTCTGGGCCGAATTTCTCGGCGTGGCGGTGGTCGACCTGACCAACATCAAGGTCGATGCGAAGATCCTGTCGCTGATCCCGGAATACCAGGCCAAACAGTACAAGATGATCCCCTACAAGCGGACCGGCAACCGGCTGACCGTCGTGATGGCCGATCCGTTCGACATCATGGCACAGGACATGATCGCCTTCCTCACCCAGTGCAAGCTGGACATCCTCATCGCTCCCAAGGCGCAAATAGAACTTGCTATAAAACAGCTGTATTCCTGGGAGGGCTTCTCGGTCGCCGGAGAGGAAAGTTTCGTGGGCGGCGGCGCGGGCGGCGAGTCGGGCGAAGACATCATGCGCCGCACGTCCGAGGAAGGGCCGGTGGTTCAGTTCCTCAACGCGATCTTCAAACAGGCGATTCTCAAGCGCGCCTCCGACATTCACGTCGAGCCGCGCGAGGACATCCTGCTGGTCCGGTTCCGCATCGACGGCATCCTGCACGACGCGATGACCGGCCCCAAGAGCCTGCTAGCGCCGCTGATCAGCCGCATCAAGATCCTGTCCCATCTCGACATCGCCGAGCGGCGCATGCCGCAGGACGGCCGTCTGAAGGTGAAGATGGAGAACCGCGAGATCGACTTCCGCGTCAGCACCGTGCCCAGCCTGCTCGGGGAAAAGGCCGTGCTGCGTCTGCTGCAGCGCGAGGCCTCGTTCGACCTCGACAATATCGGGTTTTTGCCCGAGGATCTCGACAAGCTCAAGGCGGTCATGGACGAGCCGTACGGCATGATCCTCGTCACCGGCCCCACCGGCGCAGGCAAGACGACGACGCTGTTCGGCATGCTGAAATACTTCAACAATACCGAGATCAATATTTTCACCATCGAGAACCCGATCGAGTACCGCATCGACGGGATCACGCAGGTCCAGACGAACGAGAAGATCAACCTCGACTTCGCCCAGGGACTGAGAGCAGCCCTGCGCCAGGATCCCGACGTCATTCTCGTCGGCGAGATCCGCGACCTCGAAACGGCGGAAATCGCGTTCCGGGCCTCGCTGACCGGTCACAAGGTGCTCTCGACCCTGCACACGAACAACGCGGCCGCATCGATCAACCGTCTCATCGACATGGGCGTGCCGGCCTACCTGGTCACGGCCGCGGTCCGCGCGGTCATCGCCCAGAAGCTCCTCCACCGGATCTGCCCCCACTGCCGAACGGAGTACCGTCCCTCGCCGAAGACGATCCAGCGGCTCAAGCTGCCGCCCAACAAGATCATGGGAGCGAAGTTCTTCAAGGGCACCGGCTGCAAGCACTGCAACCAGAGCGGCGTCTACGGACGCCAGGGCGTCTACGAGGTGTTGATGGTCACGCCCGCCATCCGCGACGTCATCGTCGACGGCGGCGGCCAGGAAGCGACGATCAAGCGCGTGGCCCGGCTCGGCGGCATGAAGACCCTGCGCGAGATCGCGGTCCAGCGCGCTCTCGAAGGCGCCTGCACACTCGAGGAAGTGCTCTACGTCACGCCGTCCGACGACGAGGCCCCCGGCCTCGGGGCGGCGGCGCTCGCCGCGGTGCTCGGCCGCGGCGCCGGCCAGACGTTCGTGGCTCCGACTGCCGTCGCCGTGCCGGCCGCGGGCGCGGAGGCCGGCGGCCAGGTCGATCGGCCCCTCGACATGAACGATCCCGTCGTTCGGTCGCTGATGGCGCGTCTCGAGGAGGAGTTCCTGTTCTTCTCCGACGAGGATATCGCGGCCAAGCTCCAGATGAGCCTGCTGCAGGTCCAGGAAGCACGCGGCTCGCTCGGTCTCACTCATGACCGCGAAGGCTTCCGGAAACGGTTCGGCCGATTTCCCGAAGAGCTGACTGAAGACGAAGTCATGGGGCTGATCGAAGACGTCCAGGAGCGTCAAGGCCGGCTGCCCGACTTCGTGTTCGACGATCCGGCGTCGGGCGAGATCTTTGCCAGGTCGCTCACGAAGATGGCGTTGAAACTGCTTTCCGGTCGCGTCAGCGATCCGGAGCAGATTCCGTCGGCTTTTTCCGACGAATTCTGCGCCGGCTACGGCATGGACCAGGCCGTCGCCTGGGCCGGCGGAAGCCGGTTCAAACTTGTCGAGATGGTCCTGCCCGAACGGTATAAGCCCTGGCAATTCGGAGAGGCCGGCGCCTGGATCGCGAGCGGCGACCTCGGCGAGCGGACCCGCGAGGCTCTCGAGTGGCTCATCACGACGAAACTGGGATGCAGTCGCGGCGACCTTCCGCAGATGCTGACCGCCGAGGTCATGCGTTCCTGCGGTCTCGACGTCCTGCTCCAGCGCCACGGCAACTCCGTCTATCGCATGGTTCAAACTATATATCCAGGAGTATTTCAGCCGTGGCAGTTCGTCGACGAGGAGTCGATCATCTGGTTCCGGGAAGACCGATATGAGACGGCCCGGGCGGCCACGCGGTGGCTGATCGAATCCCGGCTCGCGCTTCCCCTCGAGGAAGTGCCGCGTCGGCTGACGCTCCGCGATTTCCATCAGAACAGTCTCTCGAAACTGCTCGATCTGTTCAACCAGAACCTGTTCCAGGTCGTCGACAATGCGTATCCGAACAGGTTCAAGGCCTGGGAATATTCCGAGCAGAGCGATCTATGGCGCTCGGCCGACGCGCTCGACAAGGCAAGAGAGGCCACGGCGTGGCTGATCGGGGAACGCCTGCAATGGGAGACGGCGAAGGCGCCGGCCCAGCTGACGCGCCGCCATTTCCTCAACAACGGCCTGGGCTGGATGATCGGCAGCCTGTTCAACCACTCGCCGTTCCTCGCGCTCGAGAACAGCTTCGAGGAGCTGAAGAACAACGAGATCTTCCAGAAGGCGCTGTTCGGCTTCGCCCAGGAGATCCGCGACATCACCACCCGCTGGCAGACGCTCGCCGAGAAGATCGCCCTGAACCATTTCGGCAAGGCGAAGTTCAAGGTGACCCTGCCGAACCTGAAGGTCGCTGCGATCGTGCCCGAGACCGAGAGCATCTACTACAACGCGGCGAACCAGATCGAGTACGTGCCGCAGATCGTCGTCGCCAAGCTCAGCGCCTACGACGATTTCAGCGACTTCTCCAACTGGGTCCCCTACTGCGACAGGCTCGTCTACTGGGTTCTCGCGGACGACCGCGCGCCCGGCTACGCCCCGCCATCGCACCCGAAGATCAAGCTGGCGTTCTCCGACAGCCTCATCGGAAGCCTGCGTGCGAAGGGGCTTCTCGACGTCGTCGAGAAGGTGAACTCGCTCAAGAACGGATTCGACCGGCTTCTCGACCGGAAGGCGCCAGCCGGCATGTGACGATCAGCCGGCCGGCGGCCCGTCGCCGGCCCGGCCCAGATGGACCTCGGCCCAGACGCCGAACATGAACAGCCCCCAGAGGGCGAATCCCCAGTCGCGCCGCCGCTCCTCGAGCTCGCGGTGCAGGGTCATGATGCGCGACGTATCGGGAAACCAGTTTCTGAACAACGGCGAGCGGACCGTCGTCACGAACGCATCGCGGAGCGGCCCCGTGAGCCATCCGGATACGGGGCTGTTGAAGCCGGATTTCGGGCGGTCGATCAGTTCGTCGGGAAGAACGCCGCGCAGGCTCTCGCGGAGGATTTTCTTCGTCGAGGCGAGGTCGAATTTCTGTCGCCACGGGATGCTCGCGCTTCTCGCCAGCACGTCGAGATCGAGGAAGGGACTTCGCAACTCCAGGCCGTGCGCCATCGATGCGGTGTCGGCCTTCACGAGGATGTCATCCGCGAGCCAGGTTCGGAGATCGACGTAGAAATGACGCCGCTGCTCGTCAAGGCCATCGCACCGGTCATAGAACGCCCGGAACCGGTCGAACGGGGTATACTCCCCCAGCTCGCGCACGATGTCGGGAGCCAGAAGTTCGCGGCGGATCCCGCTCTCGAACAGCGCGCGCCAGCCGAAATGCGCGAACGCGGCATCGGCGCCGGCCCAGCGGCAGAACTGGCGCACCTTGTATTCCAGGGAAACCTTCCCATACCCGATGGGAACAAAGTTGCCGAGTCTGTCGGCAACGCGCAGCAGGAACGCCCAGCCGGGAACGAACCGCCGGCCCAGCATCGCGAGGAGGTCGGCCCGGCACGTCTCGTATCCGCCGAACATCTCGTCGCCGCCGTCTCCGGTCAACGCTACTTTCACCCGTTGCGAAGCGAGTTCGCACACCTTCCAGGTCGGCCAGGCGGACGAGTCGGCGAACGGCTGATCGAAATACCAGGAGAGCCGCCTCAGCTCGTCCAGCGTGGGCGGAACAATCTCGACCCCTTCGACGCCGACGCCGCGCGAACGGCCGAACGCCTCGGCCCGGACACGCTCGTCGAAGCCGGCTTCCGGAAAGCCTGCCGAGAAGGTCCGCATATGCGGATACTGCGCCACAGCCATGTCCAGGACCGCCGACGAGTCGATCCCGCCGCTCAGGAGACAGCCGATTTCGACGTCGGCGACGAGCCGGCGTTCCACGGCCTGCCGCAGAAGCTCCCGCACCTCTTCTTTGCCGGCGGGTCTGCATGGCCCGGAGAGCAGATCGGCCGCATCCCACCAGGTGCCGCCGCTCAACGACGCCGAGGAAACGTCCAGCCGGAGCCAGCAACCGGGCTCGAGGCGGCGGATCTGCCGGAAGATGCTCTTCTCGCCCCCGATGTATCCGACGGCGAGGAGGTCGCTGACGGCCCGGACATCCAGCTCGTCGCTCCTTCCCGGCAGAACCCGCAACGCCTTGAGCTCCGAGGCGAAGCCGAGAGTTCCATCCAACCAGGTATAAAATAACGGTTTTATCCCAAGGCGATCGCGGACCAGCGTCAGGACACGCTCAGCGGAGTCCCAGACGGCGAACGCGAACATGCCGCGGATGCGCGCCAGGCACGACATGCCGTATCGCTGCCACATCCGAAGCAACACCTCGGTATCGGATCGGCTGCGGAGGGGGGCGTCGGAGGCGAGTTCGGTGCTCAACTCGCGGTAATTATATATTTCCCCGTTGAATACGAGATGGAACCGGCCGTCGGAAGAGGAGAACGGTTGGGCGGCGTGATCGCTCAGATCAATGATGGCGAGCCGCTGATGCCCGAGCCATGCGTGCGGAAGCAGTCGTTCGCCGCGGCCGTCGTCGCCGCGGTGCCGGATGCGCGCCAGCATTCTGCGCCCGACCGCCGGGTCCACTCCCGGATTCCTCGCATCGATGATGCCGGCGATGCCGCACATCGGTCGTCAGCCCTTTCTGTGCCGCATCACCATTCGCCGGAACAGGGGATACTCGAAGAGAAGGCGGGAGAATCCCTTTTTGAACCTGAACCTGGCGAAGGGGCGATACAGCGCGATGATCAGCCGGATTATTTTATAGTATAACGAATTTTCCGTGGGCAGAAGCTCGGCCTTCCGGTCGATGAAATAGGACATGACCTGCATCATCTCGATGTCACGCTGGATCGAGGGTGTATACCACGGCTCCGGCTTGTCGCCCTCGGCCTCCTCGCAGGCCCACTCTTCCAGGGTCGCCGGCGGCCGGTAGCCGTGGCGGGTTGCGACCTCGGCCATGACGGTCCCAGGGAGGGGATGAAACTTGTTCGGCTGGAAGATGACCGCGCGGGGATTCTCGTCGAGAACCCGCAGGAGCAGGCGGCGCGTCGCGGCCATTTCCTCGCGCGTCTCGCCAGGGGTTCCGACGATCCAGTTGTAGGCGGCGATCAGTTTTCCGTTCTTCGCAAGCCGCCTGTTCGCCTCGATCGTGTCCTCGACGGTCACGCCCTTTTCATACAGGGCGAGGATGCGCGGCGATCCTGACTCCAGGCCGACATGCAGGATCTCGGTGCCGCTTTCGGCGAGGGCGTCCAGGAACGCGTCGTCCATGCGCAGGATCTCGTTCACGCGCGCCCCGCGGAAACTCATCGGGATTTTGATCCGCCGCCGCTTCAATTCGTCGATGACGCCCTTGATATGCTCGGGGTTCACGAACGAGTCGTCGTCGTAAAAGTAGATCAGGCCGGCGTCGTATCGATCCCGGAGATATTCGATGTGATCGACCACCTCCGTCGCGGGCAATGGGAGCCACTTCGGCTTGTATTCCCTGTACATTGCAGGAGATATACAGAAGGCGCAGCGATAGGGACAGCCGAACGCGCTGTATATCGGAAAGACGCGGCGCGACGTTCCGAAATGCGCGTAGACGCCGTAATCCGGGATCAGGCGGTACGGGATCTCGCGGAACGGCACCGGCTCGAAGCCCTTGAAGGGCTTCCGGCCGACGATCCGCCCTTCGTGCCGGGAATACAGACCCGGAACGCAATCGAGTTCGTCGCTCGCCGGCATGTCATGTGCGGCCAGAGCATGACTCAGCCGAACGGCGGACGAGACGCCGGAGCCGCTGATCGCGTAATCGACGGCGGGGTTTCCGAGAACCGTTTCGGGTGCGATCGTCGCCAGCGAGCCGCCCCAGACGACGGGATACTTCCCCGCCGCCTTTACGGCGCGACTGACCTCGAGAGCGCTGGCGACGGGCGCGCCGCCCATCACGGTGAGACCGACCCACAGGACGTCGGCATCGAGGGCTTTCACCACCTCGTCGGCGTTGCCGCCCGAGGCGCGGAGATCGATGATCCGCACGTCGAAGCCTTCCTTGACGAGACCGGAAGCGACGTACAGCAGACTCAGGGGCGGATGCCGGACGAACTCACCCGCAACGCCCATCGAAGGCTGGACGAGGAGGATCTTACGGCCTGTCACGGAGTCTCTCATACAGCCGGCTCATGATATACGCCTGAAATGCCGCGAGCACCGTCAGATGGAGGACAATCCACGTGATTCCGGTCGCGATGCCCCAGAAACCCGGTCCAATCAAACCGAATACGGCAAGAAGGCCGCCGCCGAGAAGGAAGAGAATCATCTGCGCGAAAATGCAGTGGCCGGATCGGAACATCAGGCCCATGCTCAGGATCAGGAAAAAGGTGCGGAGCGAGTCCCTGACGTGGCGGACCTTGGAAATGCCCGTCCGATCGCCGTACCCGATCGGCACATAGCTGACGAACCGGTTCGTCATGCAGGAATAGACGGTCAGCGACGTCGAGAAGGAAAACTTGAGGCTGAACAACTCGCGGCCGCTCGTAACGATGTCGCGCCGGAAAATCCGCATGCCGCTGTTCGGATCGGGCGAATGGTGGCCGGTGAAATACAGGATGATGGACCGGAGCAGGAGTCGCAGAGCCTTGACGAATACGGTCTGCTTCTCGATCCGGCGGGCGCCGATGATCATGTCGTATGTGTCGGACAACGGCAGCATCTCGCCGAAATCGTGCGGATCGTACGTCCCGTCGGCGTCGATGATCGCGATCAGATCGTGGCTCGCCCGGTCGATCCCGCTCAGGAGCGATCGCCCGTAGCCCGTGTTCTTCGGATGGCGCACAAGGACCGCGCCGGAGGGCACCGCCGCCGCCGTCCCGTCGGTGGAACCGTCGTCGACGACGATCACTTCCAGGGAGCCCGGAACTTTTCCCGAGAGAGCGTCGAAAACGGATGTCACGACGGCGCCAATCGCCCGCTCCTCGTTGTATGCCGGAATGATGACGGACAGTCCGCCGCTGGTCATGCTTCAGATTTCCTTTCCGATGTGGTGGCGGGCTTTTCGAACACGAACTCGATCTCTTCGAAGCCTCCGACCCAGTATGCCCAGATTCTGGAACACGCAGCCGGAGACATGGCGGCAACCGCGTCGAAGAGGCGCCCCAGCAGGAGACCGGCACGATATTGAAACGGGGAAAGGCAGGCCTTTTTCAGTTCCGGTTGCGCGAACCACGTCAGCATCATCGACACGAGTCTGAGCTCGACCCCCGAATACCCGCCGGGGAACGAGGGGTCGAAATACATCGGAAACGATACATCGAAGCCGGCCCGGTGCTGCGGATGCGTGAAGCCGCGCGAGCAGTGAGGAACCCGGACGATCAGAGTCCCGGCGGGCGAGAGAAGCCGCGCCCATTCGCGCATCGCTCCGAATGCATCGGGAAGGTGTTCCAGTACATGCGAGGCGACGATGCGGTCGTATTTTTCCGGCTCGAGAGGATAAGGAAACGACGAGAGATCGAAGCGGAGGTCGGCAGCCGAAGCAGGATCAATATCTATATTTATATATCCAGCCAGAGGATATCGCCCGCAACCGAGATTCAGGCGCCGCAGCCGTTCGGTTCCCCGTTGTTCGCTCATGCTGCGATTATACACCACCGCTGCCTGCCCGGCGAAGAAAACTTGCAGGCTTTGCCGATGCTCCCGGCCCGTTTCCTCCGTCCGGATCGTGTATACTACGGACTGAGGAGTGATCCGCAACACCGGGGAGAATCGATGAACCCGCATCCGCTTGACGTTTTCCTTCCCTTTCTGACCGTGCCCGCCGGCATATTGGCCATCCTGCTCGCCATCAACGTGATCCTTTTGGCGGTGGCATGGCTGGGCGGCTGGAGCAGTCTTGCACGGGCATATCCCGGCCGCCAGCAGACCGGAGGAGAGACGCGAAGTTTTCGAAGTCTGCGCTTCGGCTACTGGACCGGCTACAACAATTGCGTGACGATCGGCGGCGATTCTCAGGGTCTGCACCTGTCGATGCCATGGTTCCTGCGGGCAGGCCACGAGCCGATCTTCATCCCCTGGGCCGATATGCAGATCGTGGAAAAGCAGTCCTTTTTCGGTCTGTCTCCCATCGTCGGTCTCGCGTTTAAAAACTGCCCTGGCGTCCGCCTCCATCTGCAGGCAAGCCTCCTGGCCGACATCCAGGCGGGCGCCGGAAGCCTTTGCTCGACGGCGGGAAACGCCGACGGCGATCGTTAGCCGGGATGTTCAGAGGACGGCGAGCGCCGAAAAACCGATCACCAGCAGGAGAACGCCGACCCACCGGCCCGCCGGGCTTTTCCGCTCGAGGACGAGGTCATGAACTCCGGCTGGCAGATCCGCCGTCATGGCGCCGTCCGCGTGGTCCGGGAACAACGTGATGTCCCGGCCCGCGGCTGTCAGCCTCCAGTCGCGATCGTAATGGGCCGCAATGCGTATTCTCGCACCGCAGCTCGCGACATCGACGCGAAATCTCGTTCCGGCAAGCCAAGGCTCGCCCGGTTCCATCGCGCCGGCGCCGCGCACGATCGACGGGAAGAAAAGGGAATTCCCATCGGATCTGCCGGCGGCGGCCAGTGGTGCGTGAAAAGGCTTGAATGAAGGAGCCACCGCCCGTCCCTCATTCATATAGTATTCTATATCCGACGGACCGAACGGTTTGCTTATGCCCGCGAAAACGGCGGAAATAGCCGGCAAACCGCCGAACAGCAGCAGGAACAGGATCGGCACCGCAACTCCCGGCAGCCTTCTTCCGGCCGTCCGGGCGCAGGCGAATCCACCGTCTGTCATTGCAGGGGCGAGAAGGATCTGTGCCGGAATCAGCAGGCGCCAGGAAAACTCGAGAAGCTCCCCGACCGGTGAAACAAGCTGCCAGAGAGGCATTGAACACCGAAACATCGCAAGGCAGGCCAGAAACCCGACCAGACTGCACGGAAGAGCGTCCCTGCGCCAGGCAAGAAGCCATCCGGCGATAGCGAGCCCCAGCACGATCACCACCGCAAGAAACATCCACGACCTCAGGAAGCGAAACAGCACCAAGCCGTCTTCGGAATGAATCCGCACTCCGCTGCCCAGGAGATATCCGAGAGCCGGTCTCAGCCCCTGGAACCGGCCGATTTCGACCAAATCCTTGTTGCCATTGACGTCCGTGTCCGATCGAAACACCTCATCGATGAACAGAGACTCGATCCCCGGCCTGACCTTGTTCTTCCCTTCGAAATGCGCCTCTTTCACCGAGAGCATAGCCGGCAGCAGAAAGGGTGCCGCCAGGCATCCGCCGACGGAGGCTGCCGCGAGAAACGCGACGAACTGCCGCGCCGATCTCGCCATGACGGAACGTACAACGGAAACGAATGAGGCGAGGCAGATACAGACGAACGTCATCTGAAGATGCGTCCAGCACATAGCGCCGATCGCGATCGCAAGACGGCGGGAACTCGTCTTCATGGCCGCCAGAACGCAGGGAAAGAGCAGAACCGCACACAGGTGCTGGAAAAAGAAGTTGTGGTACAGATGCATCGCCACACCAGGACCGGAAAAAAGCAACAGGCTTCCGACGATCCTCCGGGGCCGGGACAGTCCTTCCGCCCCGAGAAACCCGCGCATTCCCCAGGATCCCGCGATCGCGAACGCGAGCACCGACAACTTGAGAGCCATGCCTGGCGTACAGCCTGACAAGATGAAAAGGGACGACACGAACAGGGGCGACTGGCCTGAATACCGGAACGTCAGGGCTCCGAACCCGTTGAACACGAAGGGATCCCAGTCGGGAATCCCTCCGGTCGTGAGAAGCACCAGGGCATAATCGTTCGCGGCACGCAGGTGAAGCGGCATGTCGATGGCGGCAGGAACACCCGGTTGCAGGAAATACAGAAAAAACAGCGGCAGGACGGGCAAAACGATCTCGAGCAATGCTCCCGCTGTCGATGACGTTCGCACGCGCGCCGCCAGGTTTCCCAGAAACGAGAAAGCCGGCATGCGAAACTGCGGGTTCCGGATGCCGGCTTCCATGGGAATTTCCTCGCGGGAATCAGGCCGTGCGTTTTGCCAGGCCGCGTCGGACGATGTCGTTCACGGCGAACGAGGCGACATCGTCGGCGTATTTTCCCGGGCCGAACCCGGCGTCATAGCCGAGTTCCTTGGCCAGTTCGTGGGTGATGCGGGGGCCGCCGCAGACCAGCACGACCTTGTCGCGCAGTCCCTCGGCCTCGAGCAACTCGACGAGCTCGGTCAGGTTCTGGATATGGACGTTCTTCTGCGTGACGGTCTGGGAAACGAGCAGCACGTCGGCCTTCAGCTCGACGGCCTTTTTCACGAACTCCTCGTTCGTCACCTGGCTGCCGAGGTTGTGGGCTTCGATCATTTCATACCGTTCGAGGCCGTAATGACCGGCGTAGCCCTTCATGTTCATGATTGCGTCGATGCCGACCGTGTGGGCGTCGGTGCCCGTGCTGGCGCCGATGATGACGACTTTGCGGCCGATCCGGTCGCGGATGAATTCGTTCGTCTCGGCCATGCCCATCACCTGGTTGTCGACCGTGTGGACCTTGATCGATGTATAGTCGACGGTATGTTCGCAGGCGCCGTAGACGACGAAGAACGTGAACTGCGCGTCGAGGCTCTTGTGGTAGACGACCTGCGGCTCGCGCAGTCCCATCTTCTCGGCGAGCTGCGCGGCGGCCGCGACGGCCCGGTCGTCGTCGGCGACGGGCAGGGTGAACGATACCTGCGTCTTGCCGTCGTTCATCGTGTCGCCGTAGGGCTTCACTCGCGTCAGGTCGAGGGTCTTGTCGAAATCCTTCTTCGATGTCGAATACAGGCCGCTGCTCATGATTTCTTCCCTCCCAGCATCAGGTCGATGAACGGATTGACGTATGCGGTGTCTTTCTCGACGACGCCCTCGAGGCCCTTGCCGCCGTTGATCGGCCGCTTCACGCCCGCGAACTTGCCTTTTTCGAGGGTCTTGAACAGGCCGTCGCGCTCGATCTCGGCGAGGAGCCTGGCGGCGTTTTCCAGGACCGCGTGTGCGCGCTGTTCGATGATGCCGCCTTTTTTGAACTCGATCTCGTCGCCAAGTCCTTCCATAGTGCTAAATATATATCGCGCGTTTTCGAGCGCCAGATACCGATCCGACATGAACGGCGTGTGGATCGCCTCGGTCAGCATGCCCAGCAGACAGATGCGCTGGTTCGTCATCGACGTGACCATGTTGAACAGGGCGTCCTGCACGTGGCCGCGGAAGATGTTGCCGGTCATGAACTTGGTCGGCGGCATGTATTTGAGGGGAGCGCGCGGGAAGATCTCGCGCGCCATCTGCGCCTGCGCCAGTTCGTAGAGAAAGCCCTTCTTCAGCTCGGGATCCATCTCGAACGCATGGCCCAGCCCCATCTGTTCCTCGGGCAATCCGGCAAGCACGGCGAACTGCTCATTGATGAACTGCGAGGCCAGAACGGTGTGCGCGGCCTCGAACGCGTCGTCGGTGGTCAGGTAGTTGTCCTCGCCGGTGTTGATGATGACGCCGGCGAACCCGTTGATGATGCGGGAGAAATACTGGTCGACCATCGTGCGCTGCATATTGATGTCGCGAAACAGGATGCCGTACAGCGCGTCGTTGAGCATGACGTCGAGCCGTTCGAGGGCGCCCATCGCGGCGATCTCGGGCATGCACAGGCCGGAACAGTAGTTACACAGCCGGATGTAGCGGCCGAGCTTCCCGCCCTCCTCGTCGAGGGCGGCGCGCATGAGCCGGAAGTTCTCCTGCGTGGCGTAGGTGCCGCCGAACCCTTCGGTCGTCGCCCCGAACGGAACGTAGTCGAGCAGGCTCTGGCCGGTCGTGCGAATGACGGCGATAACGTCTGCGCCCTGCTTCGCCGCGGCGCGGGCCTGAACGATATCTTCGTGAATATTTCCCGTGGCGACGATGACGTACAGGAGCGGCCCCGTCTTGTCGCCGACGGCTTTCAGCGTTTCCTCGCGCCGGTTCCGGTTCGCGCGGATGCGCTCGACCGTCTCGCGGGCCAGCTCCATCGCCTTCGCCCGGACCTCGAACAAATCGCCCATCGGGAGAGTAGCCAGGTCGAGCTCGCCGCTCGACGTGCGCTCGGCGATCTGCTGCGGCGTGAGACCGGTTTTGAGGACCGCGTTTCCGATCGCATTCGCGGCCCCCAACGCCAGTTTGCCGGCTTTCTGCAGGTGCGCCACCACGACGTTCGGCAGCGGCACCTCTTCGGCATCGACGCCGTCGATCCCCAGGAGGCGGAGCACGGCGCGCTCGACGGTCACCGTCGTGTGACGGTCGATGAACTTCTGGGTGTCGAGGGCGATCTTCTGAGCCAGCTCGCGTGCCTCGGCAACCCGCTTCGGATCGAGATTCAATTTGCTGTGTGACATCCGATTCTCCATTCCCTTCCTCGTTCAGCCGCGAAGCTTCGCCCGGGCCAGTTCGAGGAGCTCCCCGTCGAGACCGAGCAGTTCCGCCACACGCACCGCATCGCGCGGCGGGGGGCTGTCCCACTCGACCCGTTCGAGCCGGTAGTCCATGTGTTCCTGAAGCTGGTCGAAACTCCGCTCTTTCTGAATATCAAGCCGACTCCGCAGTTCATCGAAATCGGCCCGCTTCAAACCGATCACCTGAAAATGCCTCATCCCCTTCCCCACCACGTTGCCGTAGTGCGTCGAGGCGAGACAGAAGCCATTATACCGCGAGACGAACTCGAGAAGCGCACGCATCAGCGCCTCGCCCTCCTCGGGGTTTGTGCCGCGCGCGAACTCGTCGAGCGCCGCCAGGCCGACACCGTGCCGCATCAGCCCGAGCAGGCGCCCGACCTCGGCCACTTCCGCCCCGAACGTGCTCAGCCCCTGCTGCACCGACTGCAGGTCGTCCGAAAGATAGAAGAGATACCCGAGCGGCGGCATCTCCAGCCGCGCGGCTGGCACGAAAAAACCGCACATCGCCAGCGCCGCGTGAAGCGTCACCGTCGCCAGCACGACGCTCTTGCCGCCCATGTTTGCGCCGGTGATCACGTTCGACCCCGCTCCCAGCTCGACCGAGATCGGCACGAACCGCCTTCCCCGCTCCGCCAGTTCGGCCGCCACCATCGGGTTTACTGCATCTTTCAATATATATTCTTTCGCATTTTCCCGAAGCTCCGGCCGGACGGCGTTCAGTTCGCAAGCCAGAAGAACTTTCGCCAGCAGGAAGTCGAACGCGCCGACGGCGTCGACGCAGGCGTCGAACGTGTGCAGGGAAGCGCGCAACCGGGCCGTCAGCGTGCGGCGCACCTGCTCCTCGGCCTCCCGCTCCCGGATCGCCAGTTCGCGGCGCCGCTCCATCAACGCATCACGGGCTCCCGCCCCTCCGCCGGTCGCTTCATGCAAGAGTTCCCTCTCCACGCGCTGTTTGTCAGCCCGAATGGAACCCAATTCCGGCGCATACGAATCGGCCAGAAAGAACGACCGCGTCACCGGCGGATCGGGATTCAGGACCGCCACCACGTCCGACACGTCAGGAATCGCCATCCGCACGTCCGAAAGGCCGCAGGCGGCGACCAGGGGACGGAGATCGCAGGCATTGATGGCGAAGTTCTTCAGTTCGAACAGGTCGACTTCGTCGAGAATCCGGCCTTCTTCTCCGAGCCGTCCGAGCGTCCCCCGGATCTCCTTGAACCGTTCGAGCACCAGCCGAGCATCATCGACCCAGGACCGGTTCGCCCGACACCAGTCCAGCAGCCGCCCCACCGCATCCAGTTCGCGGTTCAGCGCCGCCAGCTCCGTCGCGGGAAACGGCGCAACCGCCTTCTTCCGTTCGCGTCCGAACGGCGTGAGGGGCTCACACCGCCCCATCACCCAGGAAAACCCGATCCGTTCCTCCTGTTCCCGCCTAAATCCCGGCAGCATACCAACCTCCGATCACATCCACGAGCGGCAGAGGTACGGCCGCAGACAGGGTCTTCATGACGGCGGGGACGGCATCCGGGCCGGTCGCGGCCGTGCCGGGATGCACCGCGACGCAGGCAACGGTGAGCGGGCGCGCGGCCCGGACGTCGATGCCGGCCGCGCGAAGTCGTTCCCGGCGGCGGTCGTCGAGGAACAGGCGGGTGCCGTCCTCGACGACGAGCACAAGCCCCGACCAGCCGCATTCACGCGCCAACGGCTTTTGCCCGAGGAGCCGGTCGGCGAACTCGTTCGTCACCGCACCGCGAATGCCAATCGCCACGGTCGAGTCGAAAACCGCATCGGCCGTATCGCGATCCACATCGGATGTCGCAAAACTCCGCGTTCTCTTCGCGTCACGGTCGATGACAAAAAGCTTCGCCGGCCGGTCTTCGTCGTCCCGGACAAGACACCGGCCAGAGATGTCTGGCGGGGCTGCGGCAAGCGTCAACTGCGCCAGAACACGGCCCGCATCCGCAACGCAACTCTCGACGGACCTGGCCGGATCGAGCCTGACCGTGAACACGGCGGCACCGCCGCCCGACGGCGCGGCGAGACTCAGGCGGCCCTGGGCACCGTCGACGAACACCCGGCGGGCGCCGTGCGCTTCGAGAAGCCGGTAGACGCGCGTCAGATCGGCGACGACGGAGGGTCCGGCGAGCTCGATCCAACCTCCGCTGTGCGCCTTCACGATCAGCACTTCACCCAGGGGGGTGTGAATCCCCGTATCGGCCAGGATTTCGCGTGTGATGTCCCCGTGGGAGAGACACCCCGACGCCGTCGCGAGAATGGCTCCGCGGGGCACGGTCAGCACGGCCCGGCTCCGCTCGGAAGCACCGTTCAGTGCAGCGCCGTCGACCCCCACCGACGTCACACCGACCGGTTCGCCGGCATGCGCATCGAGAAACGCCTGCAGCGCGGTCGTCTTGCCCGTTCCCTGGCATGCCCCGACGAAGGAGAGAGTCGCATATGTCGACGTCAACGCCCGGAGCTTCGCTCGAAGCTCCCCTGGCGACAGCCGTTCGACGCACCTCACCATGATTCGGGCCTCACGAACATCATATTTTCGTATGTGGCATGCACGCGGAACCACCATGATTGCGGTGGGGCGGGTGTGAAACCCGCCCCTGCAGACGCGCGGCGATTCGTATTTCATGAGAAGTTCGGGCGCACCCGAGGGTGCGCCCGAACCGGACGGTCAATGGTCGTTTCCGGCCTTGCGCTTCTTGCCGCGCAGCTTTCGCTGTGTGACCTCGGGCTCGAGCGCGATCTTACGATGCGACAGCCCCGCGATGCCTTCGAGTTTCACTTCCCTCTCGCCGCGGCACACGTCGCAACGGCAGCCGGGCTTGTAGTTGCTCGGCTCCTCGTAGCAGGAGATGACGCCTTCGAAGTTGCGCAGGATCACCTTGTTGTAGCCGTGCGAGATGGCGTAGTCGGGCATGACGGGAATCTTCCCGCCGCCGCCCGGGGCGTCGACGACAAACGTCGGCACGCAGAACCCTGACGTGTGGCCTCGCAGCCCCTCGATGATGTCGATGCCGACCGCCACCGGCGTCCGGAAGTGGGAGAGACCCACCGACAGGTCGCACTGGTAGATGTAATACGGCCGAACCCGCGCCTTGACGAGGCCATGCACCAGGCGCCGCATCACATGCACGCAGTCGTTGATGCCGCGCAACAGCACCGACTGGTTGCCGAGCGGAATGCCCGCGTTGGCGAGCATCTCGCAGGCCCGGACCGACTCTTCGCTCAGCTCGTCGGGATGGTTGAAGTGGGTGTTGAGCCATATCGGATGATATTTTTTCAACATCTCGACCAGGGCGGGAGTGATGCGCTGCGGCATGACCACCGGGGTGCGCGAACCCAGTCGGACGATCTCGACGTGCGGAATCGCCCGCAGTTTTTTGATGATGATCTCGAGCTTGTCCTCCGAATACAGCAGCGGATCGCCGCCCGACAGGAGCACGTCGCGAATCTGCGGGGTGTTCCGGATGTATTCGATGGCCGCATCGATCTGGGCCATCGGCAGAGGCAGGTCGGTCTGGCCTGCGAACCGGCGCCGCGTGCAGTGCCGGCAGTACATCGCACACTGGTCGGTGATCAGCAGCAGGGCTCGGTCGGGATATCGATGTGTCAGCCCCGGCACCGGCGAGTCGCCGTCCTCGTGCAGGGGATCGACGAGATCGGACTCGGACTTGTACAGTTCGTCGACCGTCGGGATCGCCTGCTTGCGGATCGGACACGCCGGATTATCGGGGTCGATCTTCGAAAGATAATACGGCGTGATCGACATGCGGAGCGACTGAAGGCATTTCTGGATGCCCTCTTCCTCCGATTTGGTCAGCGAAATGTACTTTTTCAGCGATTCGACATCCGTCACCCGGTTCGCGAGTTGCCAGCGCCAGTCGTTCCACTGTTCGTCGGTAACGTCCTTGAACAGGATGTTTCTGCGGTTCACAGCCATGCGTCGCTCCCCGTCAGGCCGTGTAGGATTCGCAGAAGAGCTTCATCAAGGCCGGGCACTCGCGCAGGAGCTGGAGCGTGATCTCGGCGTGGTCCTTCGTGTAGCCGTTGCCGATGATCATGTCGACGTCCTTGCCGACGCCTTCCGCGCCGAGGGCGGCCTTCGTGAAGCTGGTCGCCATCGAGAAGAAGTAGACGATGCCGCCGTCGCGCACCGGCAGAATGCAGGACATCTCGGCGTTCGGCACGTTGAGGCAGTTGATCGTGATGTCGTATTCCGCGCCGCCCGAGGCTTCCATGGCCTTCGTCAGCACGTCGATCGGGTCCTGGGCGTTCGCCTTGATGACGTGGTGGCAGAAGCCGAGATCCTTGAGGCGCTGGATGTTCTTCTCGCTCTGTCCGACGCCGACGACGAGGCCGGTCGGGCCGACGCGCTTGCGGGCTTCGTAGGCGCAAAGGATGCCGGACTTGCCGGTTCCGCCGAGGATCAGGACCTTCTGGCCGGGCCGGACCAGCTTCGCCGCCTGGGCCGGGGCGCCGGCGACGTCGAGAGCGGCCATCGCGGCAGCTTCCGGTATATCGGTCGGTATTTTTGCATAGATGCCGGTCTCGAACAGGATCGCCTGGCCCTTGATGTCGACGCGGTCGATCTTCATGTGGACCCTGTCGATCGAATCGATGCGAAGCGGCGTCTGGGAAAGCGAAACCAGCGTCACGATCTTGTCGCCGACCTTGACCGGGATCTTCCCTTCCAGTTTGGGGCCGATCTTGGCGATCTTGCCGATCAGCACGCCGCCCGAGCCGGTGACCGGGTTTTTCATCTTGCCCTTCTGGCGCACGATCTCGCAGATGCTCGCCTTGAGCTTCTCCTCGTCGCCGCCCGCGGCTTCCTTCAGTTGGTGGAAACTGGCGGAATCGATATTCAACGCCTCGACATCGATCAGAATCTCGTTGTCGAAGATATTCATGTCATTGGAGACGACATCCGCCGCCTGCGGCAGAACGCCCTTGGGCTCGATCACGCGATGGGTCCCGAACTTGCAGCCTGTCTTCATAATCTCTCCTTATCCTGATGTCTGGCGCGCCGTCAGAGCGCCATGGGTTTGATGTGCTCGGAAATGATCAGGTCGGCTTCGGTCAGCGACCTGATCTCCTCGATCGTCACGTCGGGGTGGTGTTCGCGGAGGACCAGGCCGCTCGGCCGCACGTCCATGACGCCGAGCTCCGTAACGATCATATTGACCTCGTGATGCGCGGTCAAGGGCAGTTTGCACTTCTTCAGGATCTTCGGCCGCCCCTTCTCGGTATGCACCGTCGCGACGATCACCAGCTTCGCGCCGGACACGAGATCCATCGCTCCGCCCATGCCCGGAACCTTCTTACCCGGGATGATCCAGTTCGCGAGGTTGCCCTCCTGATCGACCTCGAGCGTGCCGAGAATCGTGGCGTCGACGTGGCCGCCGCGGATCAGCGAGAACGAGGTCAGGCTGTCGAAGAACGAGCCCCCCGGCAGGATCGAAACGATCTGGCCGCCCGCGTTCTGGATCAGCGGGTTCTCCTTGCCCGGCTCGGGAACGGGCCCCATGCCGGTCATGCCGTTCTCGGCCTGGAACGTTACGTGCACGCCTTCTGGAATATAGTTCGCGACAAGCGTGGGAAGCCCGATGCCGAGATTCACCAGCCAGCCGTCCTTCAGTTCGGCCGCGATGCGCTTCGCGATGATGGTTTTCGCCTGTTCGGGATTCGGAATCATTTCGAGCCTCCCTTCGCCACGACGTAATCGACGAGCACGCCGGGGGTCATCGCGTCTTCGGGCGCCATCTGCCCGATCTCGACGACCTCGTCGGCCTCGCAGACGACGGTCGCGCCGGCCATCGCCATGACAGGGTTGAAGTTACGAGTCGTGCCCTTGTAATACACGTTTCCGGCCTTGTCGGCCCGGCTGGCATACAGCAGGGTCACGTCGGCCTTCAGGGGAAGCTCCAGCAGGTATTCGTGGCCGTCCACGACGATCTTCTGCTTCTCCTCTTCGACGATCGTACCGACGCCGACGTGCGTCAGGATGCCGCCCAGGCCGGCGCCGCCGGCCCGGATCCGCTCAGCCAGCGTTCCCTGCGGCACGAGCTGGACTTCCATGACGCCGTCGTTCATCTGCTGGCCCGCTTCGGGGTTCAGGCCGATGTGCGATGCGATCAGCTTCTTGACCTGGTTGTTCTTCAGCAGTTTGCCGACGCCCTTCCCGGGAAGGCCGGCGTCGTTGCAGACGATCGTCAGGTCGCGCACGTTCATCTCCACCAGCAGGTCGACCAGCCCCTCGGGGGTGCCGCAGGTCATGAACCCGCCGACCATGATGGTCTGGCCGTCCCTGAACAGGTGCTTCAGATCGTTTTTCTGAGCGAGCTTGTTCATGCGTTTCCTCCGGTCAGGCCGAGGATCGCACGCGCCTCGGCCGGGGTCGCGACCTCGCGGCCCAGCTCATGGGCGATGCGGACGACCTTCGCGACGAGCTCCCCGTTCGACTTCGCGGGAACGCCCTTCGCGAGGTTCACGTTGTCCTCGAATCCCACGCGCACGTGACCGCCCAGCACGATCGAGACGGCCGCCGTCGTGAACGCGTTGCGCCCGATGCCGCTCGCCGTGAAGGTGCTGCCGGCCGGAATGCTCTGCGCCATGTAGAGCAGGTCGCGCGGCTCGGCGGCGATGGCACACGAGGTTCCGAGAACGAAGTTGAAGTGCATCGGGCCGGGAATGTGGCCCTTGCGGTTCAAGCGTATAGCGAGATCTATCATTCCCTTGTCGAACACCTCGATCTCGGGCTTGATATTGCTCGCCTTCATGCGCGCCGCGAACTCGATGATCGTGTTCTCGGTGTTGACGAAGATCTCGTCGCCGCCGAAGTTCACGGTGCCGCAGTCGAGCGTGGCCATCTCGGGCTTCAGCTGGAGCGGCTGCATGCGTTCCTCGTTCGTCATGCCGACCGCTCCGCCCGTCGAAGGCTGAATGATCACGTCGGGACAGACTTCGCGGATCGCCTTGATGGCGGCCTCGAACCGTTTCGCCGACTGGGTCGGCTTGCCGTCGTCCTCGCGCACGTGCAGGTGGATGATCGACGCGCCGGCGTCGCGGGCCGATTTGGCTTCGCGTGCGATCTCGGCGATCGTGTACGGCACGGCCGGGTTGTGTTTCTTGGTCACTTCCGCGCCGCAGATGGCGGCGGTGATGATCAGCTTATCCATATTTTTACGCTCTACCTCCACGCGCTCAGTATTTCGCCCGCACGTATGCGAGCGACTCGGCGATCATGTCGATGGTGTGCCTGAGGTCGGCCTCGGAGTGCCGGTGACAGATGTAACCATGATGATACGGCTGCATGAACACGCCGCGCCGGATCAACTGGGCGTAGAAGTCCTGGCGCTTCTTCTTGTAGGCGCCCGTCGCATCCTTGGCGAACGTAATGAACTGCATCATCGGAATGCCGGACACTTCCGCGCCGCAGTCTGCGTCGGCGACGACCTTGCGCATGTCGGCGATGAATTTCTCGCCCTTCTTCCACATCACGTCGAGAACCTTGTCGCGCTGCATGATCTCGATCGTCTTGAGAGCCGCGACCATGGCCAGGCTGTTCGGGAAGAACGTCGAGGAAACGAACGCCTCCTTCTCGAGCTTCTTCATGAACTGGGCCTTGCCGACGAGCGCGCTGATCTCGTAACCGTTCGCGAGCGCCTTTCCGAAGCAGGAAAGGTCGGGCGTGACGCCGTAGTGTTTCTGCGCGCCGCCGATCGAGACGCGGAAGCCGGAGCGGATTTCGTCGAAGATCAATACGCACCCATATGTATCGGCCAGCTTGCGGACGCTCTGCAGGAAGCCCGGTTTGGGTTCCTGGAGCGGCAGGGCGAGGGGGTGGCCGAACGGCGTGATGATGATCCCGGCGGTGTCGCCGCCGTGCTGTTTCAGCAGGGCCTCGAGCTCTTCGAGGTTGTTGTAGTGGAACTCGTGGATGTCCTCGTACAGTTTCTCGGGAATGCCGCCCTTTACCTCGACGCACCAGTCGTGCCAGCCGTGATACCCGCACCGCAGAATCTTCTTGCGACCGGTGTAGCATCGGGCGACGCGCGTGGCGAGGGTCGTCGCGTCGGAGCCGGTCTTCACGAACGCGGCCATCTCGCAGCTCGGGATAACCTCGCGCAGTTTCTCGACGAGCTTGTTCTGGATCGGCTGGGTCAGCGAGAAACAGAAACCGTGCTCCTGGATTTGCCGGATGACGGCGTCGTCGACCTCCTTCTCACGATACCCGAGGATGATCGGGCCGTAGGCGCACAGGTAGTCGATGTACTCGTTCCCGTCGACGTCGCGCACGCGGCAGCCCTGGCCGTCAGTGAAGTAGATCGGATACTCGCCCTCGACAAAGTTGTAGGGGCGCCGGATCCCCGCGACGCCGCCCGGAACGAGGGTCTTCGCCAGTTCGAACTCGGCGAGGCTCTTGTCGAGTTTCAGATGAGGTGCTTCTTTCATGACAATTCTCCTGTCGTCCGGTTCAGATGTTCGCGTTCTCGACGAGCATCGCGATACCCATGCCCGTGCCGATGCACAACGAGGCGATGCCGAGCTTTCTGTTGCTCCGCTTCATCTCGTACATGAGCGAGATCAGGATGCGGGCGCCGCTGGCGCCGATCGGATGGCCGAGGGCGATCGCGCCGCCGTTCACGTTCACCTTGTCGAGGCTGATGCCGAGCTCTTTGCGAACCGCGATCGACTGGGAGGCGAACGCCTCGTTCAGCTCGAACAGGTCAATGTCGGCAACCGCCAGTTTCTGCGCTTCGAGCAGTTTGCGGACCGCATAGACGGGGCCCATCCCCATGATCTCGGGGCGCAGGCCGACCAGGCTGTATCCGCGAATGTATGCCATCGGCGCCAGGTTGAGGGCCTTGCATTTTTCGTCGGAGGCGACGAGCATCGCGGCGGCGCCGTCGTTGAGACCGGAGGCGTTGCCGGCCGTGACGGTTCCGTCCTTTTTGAACGCAGGCTTGAGGCCCGCGAGTTTTTCGAGAGCCGTATCGGCCCTGATGTATTCGTCGTCCTTGAAGGTGACGTCGCCCTTCCTGTTTTTTATTATAACAGGCACTATTTCATCGGCGAACCGGCCGGCCTGGCGGGCGGCGGCGGCGCGCTGCTGGCTCAGCAGGGCGAACTCGTCCTGTTCCTGCCGCGAGACCTTGAACTCCTCGGCGACGTTCTCGGCGGTAATGCCCATGTGATAATTGTTGAACGGGCAGGTGAGACCGTCCAGCACCATGGTGTCGAGAATCTCGCCGTGGCCGAGACGCAGCCCGTTGCGGGCGCCCTTCATCGCGTAAGGAGCGTTCGACATGCTCTCCATGCCTCCCGCGAGCGCAAGTCCGATCTGCCCCGCGCGAATCGCGTTGAACGCGAGCCCAACCGCGTGCAGTCCCGATCCGCAGACGGTGTTGATCGTGGTCGCCGGAATCTGCTGCGGGATTCCGCCCTTCATCGCCGCCTGGCGGGCCGGGTTCTGGCCGTTGGTCGACTGCAGGACGTTGCCCATATAGACTTCTTCGATCGCGTCGGCGCCGATGCCGCTGCGCTCGAGCACGGCCTCGACGACTTTCGCGCCGATCTCGACGCACGACAGGGGCGCGAGGGCTCCTCCGAAGGAGCCGATGGGCGTCCGAACCGGAGTGGCAATTGCCACGTTGTTCATGATCTGCAACCTCCATTCCCTGGTAGTAGTTCCCCGTGCTGTTTCTCTGGGGTACGGCCGGGTCTTCCCGGTCATCAGGCATTATACGACTCCCGGGAAATTTTGCACCCCAAAATTTCGAAATGTCTCAGCACCCGCGAACCGGTGACGGACGATCTCCGATTTTCCCGCATCCGGATCATTGACACTCTTCTCCTCCGTCAATACTATTTATAAAAGGCATTGTGTACAGTCCATGAAGCGAATTGTGCCTCAGGAGGCTCCTCCATGAAACGGACCCGCCGGATACGCGTTTTGCTGGCCATCTGTCTTATCGCCGCCCTGTCCGCGTCTCTGTTCGCCCAGGCACGTTCGCCGTTCGGCGGTCAGAACGTAACGACCGGCCAGGACAACGCCGCGACCCCGACCGGAGAATCCCGCGCACAACCAACGCCAGCGGAGAAACCCGATACGGGCGCCGTCGCCTGGATACGCCAGGACATGGTCCGACAGAGCGGTTCGACCGTCGTCGTCATCAAGGACAACGTCAATGCGCGTTCGGGCCCCGCTACGACGTATCAGGTCGTCACCATGGCCGCCCTGGGCGCGACTTTCCCTCTTCTCGGAACACAGAACGGCTGGTACAAGGTTTCCCTGCAGGCCCCTGCACCCCAGCCGGCTGCGACTCCGGAACAGATCGAGGCCGCCCAGAATGAATTTCTGGCCGCCTACAAGGTCTACACCCAGGCCGCGCTGAAGGGCGGCCGCAACGGCGCAGCCGCCCAGAAGGCCCTCGCCGGATTCAAGTCGACCTATGCGACATACAAAGCCCTGGCCCAGACAAGCCAGGACCTGAAAAATATCCGCGCCGGCAAAGCAACCGTGGACAAAGTCGTCATCAGCAAAACGGATTTCACCTCGACCGTGTATTCCAACGGCAAGATCGTGCGGGTGTTCCCGATCGCCTACGGCGCCAACCCGGACGGGCTCAACAAGAAAGGGGAAGGCGATTCTCGCACCCCTGAGGGAACCTTCAAGATCGCCAACAAGGCCAAAAACCCGGCCTACAAGAACATCCCCGGCGGCGTTCCGTCCAACCCCCTCGGCACCCGCTGGATGGGCCTGAACACGTGGGGCGGCAGCATTGGCATGCACGGAACCTCGGCGCCGGCGTCGATCGGCTCGCGCGCGTCGCACGGGTGCGTTCGCATGTATACGGCCGATGCCGAAGAACTGTTCGATCTCGTCCGCGTCGGCACCCCCGTCATCATCGAGCCGGTCAAGAGCAACTGACCCTGAGCCAAGGAGTTCCCCATGCGCCGCAACCTGTTGCCTGCCCTGTTTCTGTTCGCGAACCTGATGTCAGTCGGCCTGGCGGCTCCCGCCCAGACCGCTTCTCCCGATGCATTGAAGGCACGCGCTCTCGCCCCGCAGACGACCTCCGTCGCCGCGATCAATGAAGGCGCCAAGCTCCTTTCGGCAGGCCGCTCACTCGAGGCGGAAGAGGCGCTGCAGAAAGCCGTCGCAGCCAATCCCGCATCCGCCGAGGGGTTCTACAACCTCGGCCTCGCACTGGCCTTCAATGGAAAGCACGGCGATGCGCTTGAAGCCTACAAAAAGGCCCTCAGCCTGCGCGCCGATTTTCCCGAAGCGTCTCTGGGCCTCGGAACCACCTTGCTCACCCTCGGTCAGCCGCAACCGGCTCTCGAAGCGTTCGAAGCCGTGCTGGCGCGCACCCCCGATTCTCCCGTCGGGCAAGCCGCCCTCTTCAACAAGGGAACCGCTCTCGGCCATCTGAAGCGCTACACCGAGGCTGAACTCGCCCTCTCGGAAGCCCTGGCCGCGAATCCCGACGATCCCTCGCCGGCGTTCCAGATCGGCAGACTGAAGATGGAACAGCAGAAATGGAAGGATGCGCTCGGCTGGCTCGAAACCACCGCGGCCGCCTTTCCCCTCGAAGCCAACCTGCTCAGCGGAAAGGCCCATATCCAGCTGAAGGACGGAGCCGCCGCCGAAAAATCGCTGAAACTCGCCGCCGACAGCCTGGCCGCCGCCGCCATCGCAGATGACGCCAGGGCCCGATTGTCCGGGGAAATCGCGCGCCTTCGCCAGGAAGCCGCCCAGCTCGCCCCAAAATAATCAGCCTTCATTCCGAGCGGCCCCGGAGAATCACCTTCCCGGGGCCGCTCGCGCCACCGGAATATTACATTTCATGATATTCATCATCTTCGGGACCGGCCAAAGGCAACGTGTTTCGAGTTGGAAGCGGCGCACGCCGCCTGTATAATCTGGAACGGACGACCGGCCGCGCAAGGTGCCGTCACAGGCATTCGTACGGCGACCGGAAGCGAAGTCCGAATCGGTATCGAGGAGTTCGGCACATGACGAAACGTTCCCGGAAGATGCGGACCCTGGCGACGGGACTTCTGGCCCTCGGCGTCTGGTGCGGGGCGTCGGACGGCACGGACGGGCGCGCCTCTCGCGCGCCCCTCTCCTGGCGGCAGATCGACGAGCGATATGCATACGACGGGAACGATCTCGGCTGCACCCTGAAAAACGGCCAGGCCAATCTCGCGCTCTGGGCTCCGCTCGCGACGAAGGTCGATGTCATCATCTTCGACAAGCGCGACCAAACCCGGGAGGTGGCCCGCCTCCCGCTGCATCGCGGCGATCGGGGCGTCTGGCGCTGCACCGTCGCGCCGGCGGACCTTCCGGCGCCCTCGCCCGCCAATGTGCGCGGCTATTATTACCAGTTCGAGGTTGCCAATCCCGGTCTGCCCGCGAAACGCGTGCTCGACCCCTACGCCCGCTCGATGGCGCCGGTCACGATACATCCGTCGGGCGCCTCCGCCGGATCGAGCCGGGACATGGTCGGCAAGGCGGCGTTCGTCGACCCCGGCCTGGCCGGCACAACGCCGGCGCCAGGATATATTACCAACTATACGAAACGGGAGGATGCCGTCATTTACGAGGTGCATGTGCGCGACTTCACGGCCGATCCCGGAATTGCCGGCGATCTCGAGGCGCGCTGGGGAACGTTCAAAGCGTTCAGGGAACGGCTCCCCTACATCAAAGAGTTGGGCGTGACGCACATCCAGCTCCTGCCCGTCATGGCGTGGTATTTCGGTGACGAGACGCGCATGTACGAGCGCGAACTCGCGTGGTCGACCCAAAACAACCAGTACAACTGGGGCTACGACCCCCACTCGTATTTCTCGCCCGACGGCGCGTATTCCGAACGCCCCGAAGACCCCGAACGCCGCATCGCCGAACTGAAAGAGCTGGTCGATGCCGTTCACGCCGCCGGCATGGGCGTCATCCTCGACGTGGTCTACACGCACATGGCGAAGGCCGAGTTCCTGAACGACATCGTTCCCGACTACTACTTTTTCAGGGATCCCCAAGGAAACCTGCTGGGGGATTTCGGCAACAACCTTGCCACCAACCGCAGGATGACCACCAAACTGCTGACCGACTCGGTGTCCTACTGGTTCCGCGAGTACGGCATCGACGGCATGCGCTGGGACATGATGGGCGACGCCACGCAGGATGCGGTCCAGCGAGCGTTCGACGCGGCCGTCGCGATCAATCCCCGGGCCATCTTCATCGGCGAGGGGTGGCGCACGTTCAAGGGACACATCGAAGACCCGGCCCTCGCCGGAAAAGGCGCAGACCAGGACTGGATGGCCGTCACGGACAGCGTCGGCGTGTTTTCGGACGAGTTCCGCAACGAGCTGAAATCGGGCTTCGGCTGTGAAGGCGAGCCCAGGTTCCTGACCGGCGGCCCGCGCAACGTCAGAAAATTGTTCGCCGCGATCAAGGCCCAACCCTCGAACACTCCGGCGACGACGCCCGGCGATATGGTCCAATATATCGAGGCCCATGACAATCTGCCGCTGCACGACGTCATCGCCCAGGCGATCAAGAAGGACCCCTGGATTCCCGAGAACGAGGCAGAGATTCTCCGGCGTATCCGGCTCGGCAACGCCATTCTCCTGACGTCCCAGGGAACCGCCTTTCTCCACGCCGGCCAGGAGTTCGGCCGCACCAAGCAGTGGCTCGGCGCGGGAAAGCCCGAGCACAAGTTCCACGAGCTCACCGACGCCTCGGGAAAGCCCTTCCGGCATCCGTATTTCATTCATGATTCGTATGATTCATCCGACGCCGTCAACCTGTTCGACTGGGCCCGCGCCACGGATGCGAAGCGGTTTCCCGAGCATCACCTGACGCGCGAGTTCACCCGCGGCCTGATCGCCCTGCGCCGCTCGACGGATGCGTTTCGTCTCGGCAGCCGGGAACTCGTCGACAAAAACGTCGTCCTGATCGAGGCGCCCGAGGTCGAAGCGGAGGATCTCGTCATCGCGTGGCGCTCCACGGCGACCGGCGGAGAAACCTTCCGGATCTTCGTCAACGCCGACCATCGGCCGCGCACCCTGACCCTCCCGCCGGGAGACGCTCTCACGGACCACGATGTGCTCGTCGACGCCACCCGGGCCGGCACGACGCCCCTGTCCGATCCCGCCGGGTTCGTTCTCGATGCCGGCCGGATCACGCTCGATCCCCTCACCGTCGTTATCTTCCGCGAATGAGCGCGGTGATGTCAATTTTTCGGCACGCCGGATGCCGAAAACCCGGCAAGGTTCACCGGCTCATTTCGGGGAAACCACCGTTTTCATCGCTCTTTGAACACCTGGTACGCCTATTGCGTTTGACCTTCACATCAAAATGACCGAATCACATCAGGAGGATAGATCAGTGAACGTTTCGACCAGACTGGTTCTCGGTGCTCTCGTGCTCGGCCTGGTGATCTCTGCCCCCGCTTCCTTCGCCATGCAAGACGACGGTTTCAATCAGATGCTCGCGAAGAAGCACACATCCTCCACGATGCCCGACAACTGCGATCCCGACAATCCGGATGATGACGGCGGCTGCGGTGGCGGCGGCGGTCACGACAACGGCAACGGTGGCCCCGACGACACGCATGACGACGGCGGCTGCGGCGGCGGCGGAAGTTCCGACGGCGGCTACAGCGGCGGCAGCGACCCCGACGGCTCCGGCGGCGGCCTTCCCTTCTGATCACCTGTGTCTCCCAACCGGGCGCTCCACGGAGCGCCCGGTTTTCATCTGCGTCATCTGCTGATAAACGTGTATACTGACAGGCGAACGTCATTCGAAAACGAGAATCGGGAGGCCACGCACAGATGCTGATTTGGAACAAGTCCGAAGCCGGCACGATCCGCGATTCGAACCAGGAGCGGTGGCACCTGGAAGAGGATCTCGGGCTTCTGATCATGGCCGACGGAGACGGCCCGGCCGGCAGCGACCTCGCCGACCTCGCGATCGCGTCTCTCGGGCGAGGCGCCCGGCGACTCGGGTCACGACCGACCCGCCTGGCGGGAATTCCCGCGGATTCTCGCATCCCGCGGGCTGAAGACCCCGGCACGCCGCTTTCGGAAATCCTCGAATCAACGTGGCAGGAAATCGAGCTTGCCCGGGTCTCGTTAGCCGGCGGAGGCGCTTCGAGTCTTCATCTCGCCGTTGCCTGGATCCGGCAGGGCTGCCTGTACGCCGCCACCCTCGGAAATGCAGGACTCATCGCGAGCGTCGGCAACACCATCCATCGTCTCGAGCCGGCCGGCCTACCCTCTCTGGCCGTCGCCGCTGGCATGTCCGGGGGACCATCGGCAGCCAGGGCCGCAGCCCCGAGCCCCGTCATGGGTCCCGCGTATCTCGCTCCGATTCCCGTCACCGTCGGCGACTGGGTCATGATGATCTCCCAGGGTCTGCTGATATCCCAACCCATCGACGAGATCGTGCCCGTGACGCAACTCGTCCATGATGATCCCGAACGGCTCACCGACGGCCTGTTCCGGAAGGCGTCGGCCCGATACGACGGCGATGACCGGACGCTCGTCCTGGCCCGATTCCTCCCCTCGGATATCGCCAGGACGATCATGTCGGATGCCGTCATCAGCACCGATTTCGACCGGAAATTCCGCGTTCCGCTGTGGGTTCCGCTCGTGGTTTCCGCTCTCCTGGCGGTGCTGGCGGCCGTGATCGGAAGATTCACCGGAAGGAGCGACGAATGACGGCGCAGTCCGTTCCCGCAACCCGCCCTCCTGTCCGCATCTACACCGTCACCTGGTGCCCCCATTGCATCCGGTTCAAAGAATGGCTCGACGCAGAGGGCATCGTCTACCTCGACCACGACGTCGATACCGACGACGCCTCGTGGCAGGAGGCGCTCGCGCTGACGGGCGGATACGACATCGTCCCCGTCGCCGAGATCGACGGCAAGGCGGTCTGGGGCGCCTTCAACGAAGCCTTCAAGGACAAGATCCGCCACCTCCTCGCCCGCCCCGCCTGACGAGCTTTTCGCAACGGCTGAACCCGGACAGAGGACAATCCGGGTTGGTGGGTTGTCATGAATCGACTTATGAAGCGGCAGGTTTCGGTCGATGGGTACAGTAGAACACCGACATCCGGCAGGAGAAACCTATGAATACGGTACGCCCCCCCTTCATCATGGCCCCCGACGGTTCGCTTCAGTGCGTCGACCCCTCCTCGGATCCGCACCTCCGCACCAGAGGCACGCGGCCGGACGCCCGCGCCGGATGGGTTCGCGCCCGCTGACCGGCAGCATCCGGGACAACTGACGTCATGGCCATCAGCACTCTTCCCCCCAGCGGGATGCGCGATTTTTTGCCGGCCGAGCTGACTCGCAGACGGCATGTCGAAAGCGTCATCAGGCGCGTTTACGAATCGTTCGGCTTCGTTCCGATCGAAACCCCGACCGTCGAAAACCTTTCGACCCTCCTCGGAAAATACGGGGAAGAAGGCGATCAACTCCTGTTTCGCATCCTTCACCGGCGCGACAAACTCGCTCGGGCCCTCCAGCAGCCTTCCGTCACGGAAAAGGATCTCGCGGAGATGGGTCTGCGCTACGACCTGACCGTTCCCCTCGCCCGCCTCATCGCGAACAGCAAGGATCTACCGAGGTTTTTCAAACGCTACCAGATCCAGCTCGTCTGGCGCGCCGACCGGCCCGGCCGCGGCCGTTTCCGCGAGTTCCAGCAGTGCGACGTCGACATCACCGGCACCACCTCGCTGATCGCCGAGGCCGAAGTCTGTTCCGCCGTCGCCACGGTGCTGAGCGAGCTTGGATTCAAGGATTTCCACATCCATCTCAACCATCGGCAGCTCCTCCGCTGTCTGATCTCGGCCGCCGGTTTGCGGCCCGATCAGGAGGAAACCGCCCTCGTCGCCGTCGACAAGATGGACAAGATCGGCGAAGCAGGCGTTCTGAAGGAACTCCAGGCGCGCGGCATCACCGATGCGTCCGCGTCTCTGCTCCTCGAGATGCTCCGCCGCCCCGAAGGCCTCGACGAAGCCGGCGAGCTCGCCCGTCTCGAATCGCGCCTGAGCGGCATCGAGGGGGCATCCGCCCATATCGCCCAGCTCCGCGAACTGCTCGCCATCTCGGCCCACACGCCGGCCGGCAGCCACCTGCGCATCGACGCGACCCTGGCCCGCGGTCTCGGCTACTATACCGGCCCGATCTTCGAGATCCGCTCGCCGCTCGCCAGCGGCAGTCTCGGCGGCGGCGGACGGTATGATAATCTCATCGGCATGTTCCGCGGCCAGACCATCCCTGCCGTGGGCTTCTCGATCGGCTTCGAGCGGCTCGTAATGGTGATGGAGGAAAAAGGCCTGTTCGGCGAACTCGCCGTCGGCCCGGACGTCATGCTCTGCCGCTTCGACGACGTCGCTCCGGCCGACGTCCTCAAAGCCGCCACCGCGCTCCGCACCGCGGGCGTGAAGGTGGAAGTCTACCCGGAAACCCCGAAACTCGGAAAACAGCTCGCCTACGCCGAGTCGGCAGGCGCGCGTGTCGCGGCCATTCTCGGCTTGTCGGAAGTCCAAACGGGAAGCATCACGCTCAAACACCTGTCGACGGGAGAGCAACTGACGCTGCCTGCCGGCGAAGCTCCAGCTAAAATCAGGGGCTGGCTGCATCCCTGACCGACGTTCATTCGCACGCTTCGGCGGCCCGCTCGCACCCGATCGGGCCGCCGTTGCATCTCGAGTCCCGCCGTCACCCGTTTTCCCGGATCTCGTCGAAGAGCGGGAGGAACGATACCGCCAAAGCGGTTCAAAACCTCTTGATATACATCACAAGATCGTCGCCGGGCTTGTAGAAGTCGCGAATGCGCGCATCCTCGGTGTAGCCACGGCCAAGATAAAACTTCCTCGTCGGGTCATACAGGGGCTTGCCTGACGTTTCGCAGACCAGCATGCGCGCGCCGCGTTTTCTGACGTCGTTTTCGCTCCATTCGAGCAGGGCCTTGCCGGCTCCGGTGCGCTGCACGCGGGGATCGACGACGATCCAGTACAGATCCCAGGTGCCCTCGGTCAGGGGGCGAAGACCGTGGCAGGCGTAGCCGACCGCCTGGCCGTCCAGGTCGGCGACGGCGAAATAATAGTCCGTCTGGCCGGGCTGGGCCAGCGCAACATCGACCAGTTCCAGCGCAACGACGATCTCCTCTTCGGAGAAGAAACCCGTGGCGCGCACCATGGCCTCGATGGCGGGCCGGTCGGCCGGCCGGAGTTCGCGAATCAGCGGTTTCATTTCGATTTCAGGGCCATGCGGGCGATCTGCTCGATCGCATCGTCATAGCCGAGCCCCATCTGCGGGAGAGATTTGACGAACCCGGTTCCGGGACCGATATCGGGGTTCGGGTTCAGCTCGAGAATCCACGGTTTGCCGTCCGCATCGATACGAAGGTCGAGACGAGCGTAGCCCCGGAGATCGAGAGCCGAGAAGGCGGTCGCGGCCAGGCTGCGCACTTCCGCATCGAGCGCCGGTTCCAGAACGGCGGGGGCTTTGACCGGGGTTTTCATGAACTCTTCCGATTCTTCGCTCCACTTGGCGTCGTACGTCAGGATCTTCGGCCGGTCGGAGGGAAGTTCGGAGTAATCGATCTCGTTGATGCCGAAGCGGAGGCCGTCCTCCGTCGCGAGAATGGCGACGTTCAACTCGCGGCCGTCGATATACCGCTCGATCAGCACCGGAAGGCCGAACCGGTCGAACAGGAGCTCGAACCGGTCTTTCGCGGCCTCGACGTCGGAAACGACGCTTCCGACGTCAATGCCGAGCGAGGCGTCTTCGGTCGAGGGCTTGAGGATGGCCGGCCAGTCCCCCCACCCGTCGAGGCCGCGTACGTCGTAGAGTGCGGCGAACGGCGGAGTCGGCAGCCCGACGTCGCGCAGGAGTCGCTTGGTGCAGATCTTGTCGAGCAGCAGGACGAGCGCTTCGGGGGTATTGCCCGTGCAGGGCACCTTCAGCCATCGCAGAAGAAACGGGACGGCCGCTTCGAGCCGGCTGTTCCCGCCGATCGTCTCGCACAGATTGAACACCGCATCGGGCTTGAACTCGTGGACGGCGCGGAGCAGCGGTCCCGGGTCGGCCCCCACGAGCAGGGGCACGACCTGGTGGCCGCGGCGTTCCAGAGCCGACCGGACCGCGGTGGCGGCGTGTTCGACACCGCGGTCCGACGCGGCCTCGCCTTCCCAGCGTTCGACGATGGCCGGGGCGTTGACGAGGATCAGGACGCGCATTTGAGCTCGGCGCGCTGCTGCATCAGCAGGCCCTGCCGGGCAAACGACACGTCGAGAATCTCGCCGATCAGCTCGCGGTAGGTCATTCCCGTCGCCTTGGCCAGGATGACGAGGTCGCCCTTCACCGGAGACAGGCCCGGCAGCGGGTTGCACTCGATGAAGCGCGGCTTGCCCATGGCGTCGAGCCGCACGTCGACGCGTGCGAAATCGCGGCACTCGAGGGCCTTGTAGGCTTCGATCGCGACTTTATATATCTGCTTCAATGTTTCCGGGGAAACGCGGGGCGGAATGTGGTAATCGACCTGGTTGAGGTAGTCGCGCTTCGTTTCGAGCGAGTAGACGAACTCCTCGAGCGGAACGTTGCGCGGCGCGATCTCCATGGCGCCGATGACGCGCGGCATCTCGTTCCCGACGACGCCGACGGTGCACTCGAGCCCCGGCAGGAACTCCTCGGCCAGGACCGGACCGTTATACGCATCGATCAGCGCAGCGATACGCTCTTTCGCGCCTTCCGGGTCGGTGATGCGCGACGTGTTCCGGATGCCCTTGCTCGAGCCTTCGGCGTTCGGCTTCACCAGGATCGGAAAACTCAGCCCGGTCAGGTCAATCTTGCGCGGGTTTTTGAACAACCGTCCGTTGGCCATCGGAACGCGGCCGCTCGCGACGCGCTTGGCGAGTTCCTTGTCGAGGGTGACGCCGAGCGTGATCGCATCCGAGCCCGAGTAGGCCACGCCGAGCATCTCGGCGACGGCCGGCACTTGGGACTCGCGGCATCTTCCGCGGAGCCCCTCGGCGATATTGAACACGAAATCGTATTTTCCGCGGGCCAGGATCTCGGGGAACGTGCTGTCCGCCTCGAGCACGTCGACCGTGTGGCCGAAACTTTCTATCGTATTCGCTATGGCAGCTGCCGTCTCGGGGGAGTCGAATTCTTCGTATTCGTCCTCGGGACCGCCGAATCCGCTCTGATACCTGTCGCTTCTGTTCACCGCAAGTGCCACTCTCATCACAGCACCTCCGCCCTGATCTTGTTTCCGCCGGTCTGCGCCGGGGCGTCGGAGGTCGTATCGAGCTTCAGCGATCCTGCGAACATACTCCCAGGGGTTTCTTGATCCATTTCGTTTTTGTTTCTTAGGCCGGCCTCCCGACCGACCCTCCGCTCACCCTCGCCGGGTGCCACGGAGTCCTCATGAGCCATACGGCTCCCGCGCACATCGTGAAATGCCCCTACGCCGCTTGGCCTCCCTGGGTTACCGCCTGGCCACGGGATTCCGGGCAAATAAAAAAGCCTCCCACGATGGGGAAGCGTGAAATCACGATTCTAACCGGAACCAGTTCGCGGCGTCGCCTCAATCGATGACGCCACGAGATGAGTGATGAAGGGTCTTCACCTGTCATGGAACTGCCGTTTGCCTGCCTTTTCGTTTTCTGCGCTTCTCTTGTCTCGGCTCGCCCGATGCTCCTGTTCGAGATGCATCAGAAGGTCTCCTTCACGAGCGTCAACTCCTTATAGCATCAGGAATCTCATCCCACAAGGGGAGTCCTGAAAAATGTATAAAAATTTCGCATGATGTTGATTCGGCATCGCAGATTGCTGTGTTTAAGGCATTATCAGCAGGTGACCGGCAATGGCGTTTCATATTTTTTTCTGGACTCACAGATACGCGGTTTTTTCCCCGCATTTCGACGCATGCGACGTGCGCATCGACGTCGAAAAATCCCGCTCATGGATGAGCCGCATTCAGCCGATATGCCTTATGGGACAGAAAAATGCTTTTTCCGGAGGCTTGAAATGAATGTCGGTACCGTTACCACCCGTTCACAGCAGTACGATACGCCCCGCTCCCGCAACAGAAGCGCCGAGCCGGCAATCACCTTCGACAGCACCGAACGCCGCATGGAACACTCGTCATTCCGGAGTTCCGACATTCTCCAGGATTTCTGGAACCTGACCCAGCGGATGTCGCGCCAGGACCAGATGTCGCTCGCCGCGACCGTCCTGGCGTCGCAGTCGAACCAGAACGGCATTTCGAGCGAAACCCGCTCTTTTATCGCCAATCTCAAGACCCGGTTCAACCCGTCCGAGATCGAGACGATCCGTGGCATGTTCGAGAAACATGCCTCTCTCAAAAGCAAATCGGAAGCCCAGATACAGGATCTCTGGAGCCAGATCCAGCAGGTTCTGTCCGGCAACGCCGCGGAGGAGACGGGAGACAGTCTCACCGAAAACGGCACGCGCCCGGTTCCCAGAACGCCCGAGGAGCTCTATTTCCAGACCACTCTCAATACGATCGATCGCGTGAACAAGGTTCTGGCTCTCTAAGTTTTTGTTCTCCGTTCTCTCGTCCTCTCTCTACCCCTTTTTGAAATCCTCCTTTTACTTTCTCCCCCTCTTCCCGCACGAAGAGGGGGCTTTTTTTTCATCTGCCGTCCTCTTTCTCAGTCAGATGAAAAGCGCGGCGCCGGGATGCCGACGCCGCGCGGGTCATTGTACTGTTGTTACAACTATTTTTTCTCGGTCTGCTCTTCGGTTGCCGCCGGTTTCTGAGCGGAAGCCGCGGGAAGCTTCGAAATCTCTTCGAGGAATCCCTGCAGGTCCCTGAAGCCGACGATCCGGTTCACTTCGCGGCCGTCGGTGTCGAGGAACAGAATGGTCGGGAACCCTTCGACCTTGTATTTGTCGACCAACTCGCGGTTCTTGTCGGCATCGATCGCGACGAGGACCAGCTTTTCGCCGGCAGCCTTCTTGAACTCGTCGGTCGAGAACACTTCGTCCTTCAGCTTGGTACACCACCCGCACCAGGTGGCCGTGAAGTCGACCATCACGATCTTCGACTCGGCTCCGCCCTGCGTGAGACCTTCGTCGATGCTTTCGAGCCACCCCTCTTCGGCGGCCGAAACCATCAGCGGCAACGCGACAAGAGCCAGGAAGGCAAACAGGGTCACAACCAGTTTTTTCATGCGTTCTTCACCCCAGTTCGATATCGGAGATTCATTCTCCCGCCCAATGGTAATCTCCCCGTCCCCATAACGCAAGTCACCCCGGCTCACCACGCTCAAGGCCGAGACGCGGATGCGCAGAGATCATTTTCCTGCGAGAAACCCAAACACCAGTATACGATTGATACCCGGATATTGCGATTTCGGCCCCATATCGGCTGCAGGGGCGGGTTTGAAACCCGCCCCTACGTTGCAACAATGCGAATATCAGACCCAGCGTTCCGCAGAAATGATATTTCCCTGCGTCTCTGTGGCGCGTTGCCCGAACTCAGAAATATCCCGCACTATCGATCAGTCGGAATCGCGATCGGCAGGGAGGACAATGCGGCGTTTCTTTTCCTCGTCCTTGGGGCGGAACAGGATCAGCACGCGGCCGATGATCCGCACCAGGGTGCAGTTCGCGTGTTCGACGAGCACGTCGGCGACCTCGTCCTTCTCGACGCTCGCGTTGTCGAGGATCTTGACCTTGACGAGTTCCTGGGCTTTCAGGCTGTCGATGACGCTCTGGATGACGGTCGGCGTGACGCCGCCCTTGCCGATCCTGACCATCGGCTCGAGGTCATGGGCCAGGGTCTCGAGATATTTGCGCTGTTTCGAAGAGAGTTTCATAAAGTCTCCTGGCCGCGGTGCGGAAGTTCGAAGAGTGTCGTCTGAAAAGATACACAATGGTAAATATTATGAAGTTCGATATTTTACAATGCCCGACTGGCGAAGATCGGCGTTGACGAGATCGAGGGCGGCCGCGACGCCCGTGAGAAAGGGGATTCCCGGGATCGAGGGATCACGCATCATTTCATCGACCGCGACGTCGGCCGCGGTCTCGACGTCGCGACTCATGGCGTCGAACAGGCGTTCCTGGAATGCGTCGGTCCGCCCTTCGAGGGCGAAACGCAGCCAGGCGATCGCGAACGGCGTCGTGCGGTGAAGGAAGCGGCGGACCTCCATGGCCAGCCGTCCGTGCCAGTCGGCGCGAAGCCGCCCCCCCAGCTCGCACGCCCGGCCCGTCAGCAGGAAGCCGCACATCGCCGCGTCCCCGTCGGGGAACACCCCCATGCCACGGCCGACGATGGACAGAACGGGCCGTTCGGCGGCTTCGACGTGGGATTCCTTCAGGCTTCGCGACAGGTCCGCGAGAGCGCTTTCGAGCGGCGGCGGACTCCCGCGAAGCGCTCGGCCGAGAGAACTTCGCAGGTGGCCGGGGAAATCCCGGACGGCCGCGAGCATGTTCGAAGGCTGGGACGGCGCTTCCTGCAGGTTCAGCATGCCATGTCCCGGAACGATCAGCTTTCCCCCGGCGATGGACCAGTTGTCAGCCGCAAGCTCGAGGTCAGGCCGTGGAAGCCGTTCGAGAACGATTGCGTCGGGGCCTCGGCCTCGAGCAGCCGTGACGAGCGAGACCATCCGCCCCTCGGAAGTGAAAAAAACGAGAGCGTCGTCGGCCCGCAGGCGAAGACTCAGCCCCCCGACGGCCGTGTCATCCGCCAGGCGCGGATCGACGCCGAGAACGCGCCCGAACAAACTTTCTTTCACCTTCATCGCCTCGGATTGTATCACCCCGCAATGTTTTTTTCACTAACCGCTCAACCCCGTTACGCCGATAGATGAGATCAGACCGTATTCTGCCCAAAGCCGTCATTGGGAGACAAGAAGATGTCCAGGAGCAAACATATCCGCATTGGGAGCCTTTTTGCTTTCATTCTGGCGTTCCTCTGCATGTTCATATTTCCCATCCACACCGCTCATGCTGCAATCCCGACGCAGGTGGCGGCCAGTCTGATTCTGACGACGGATCTCAACGGCGACGGCATTGCCGCCATCGGCGACACGGTCGAAGCACGCATCGAGTTCATCGCCTCCCCTTCGTATTCCGGCGCCAGCATCAGCTTCGTCTCCGTGGGCGGCCCGGCATCCCCCCTTGCCATTACGACGCTCGACTCCGTCCAGGGGCGGTATTACGGGACTTGCGCCTGGACGGTCGTCGCGGGAAGTTTTTCCGGGGCGGCCAATCTCCCGGTCACGATCACCAACGCCGACGGTTCTCTTTCCTCGAGCGTTGCCGGAACATTCGATACCAAGCCGCCGGTTCGCAGTTCGAAAATGTCGGCAACACCCAATCCGGGAAAAAAAGGGAACACGGTCACCTTCACTCAGATCCTGCTCGCCCCCGACAACGTGGCAGGCTCCGCCGGTGAATTGAATCTTTCCAGCATCGGTCTTGCAGCAGCAGAGCCGATGAGCGGAGTTCCCCTGACGGCCGCTGTCCCGTTACCGGGAAATCTCGACGGAAACTACGCATTTCCGATCACCGTCTACGACGTGGCCAGAAACTCCAATTCCTACAACGATTTTTCGATGAATATCGACACGAAAGCGCCGAGCATCGTCTCGGCGAGCGTCGTCAACCAGGCTGGCGCGACGCTTCCGGCACTTCCCGGCCACGTCATCAAGTTTACCGTGAATCTCCAGGAATACGACGGAGACCTCGTCACGGCGGATCTTTCGACATTCAGCACGACCCTTTCTCTGACGCAAACATCCCCGCCCGGAGGGACGACATTCGAAGGCACGTTCACCCTTCCCCAGAAAGACGGGGTCGAAGGAACCAATTATCCGTTCACCATCAACGTCACCGACAACGCCGGCAACACGTCGTCGACCACCGTGTATCTCGCGGCCATCAGCCTCGATCCGCCGGTCCAGACGACGGCGGTCGTCCAGGTGCTCAACCAGGACATGACTCCCTCGCCGAACACGCAACTGGCGAGCATCGGCATGCACCTGTCCTTCGGCTCGAACATCTCCTCGACGCTCGAGGCCAGCGTCACGGTCGATCTCTCGGCCATCGGCGGAGACGCGAACACCGTGATGACGAGAGTCTCGTCGCCCTTCGTCGCGAACTCGCCGATGCTATATATGGCAACATATACGATTCCCGTCGGCGCGATCGAAAACGTCTCTCTCTATACGTTCCAGGTGACGGCGCGTGATTCGGGCGGGAACACGGTCTATCGTTCGACGACTCCGTCGATACGGATCGACAACAACCCGCCGGTCATATCCGCCATCTCGGTGACGAGCAGCGGCGGAGGGGCCGTCATTCATCTCGGCGATCAGATCACGATCGATGCCACCGTGACCGGGGTCGAGACGGGGTCGGTGTCGGCCGATCTCCGCGTTCTCGACGGAACGGCCGCCCGGAGAACCTTTTCGAACATTTCAGGCAACACGTGGCGAACCGTCTTCACGGTCGCGACGAGCACGGGCATGCTCGACACGGCGGCTTTCGCCGTCAAGATCCTCGTCACCGACGACGTGACGAACGTCGCCTCGATGGAGTCCGCTCTCCTGACGGTCGACAACGATCCACCCGTATTCGTCAGTTCGGCATGGAGCGTCACTCCGCCTCTCGACGTCTCGCATCCGTATATCCGGGTCGGCGACCAGCTGACGCTGGACGTCATCACGGGGCCCGCCGTTGACCCGCTTACGGTGAAAGTCGATCTGACGAGCATAGGGTCGTCCTCCGCGCAGATGAGCCTTTTCGCTGCCAACCAGTATCGTCTCATCTTCACCGTTCCGGAAGGCCCCCAGAATCTTGGAGCAACTCTTCCAATCAGCATTACCGACGACGCAGGAAACGTCGCCTATCTGAGTGGACCTACCGTTCCGGCAAACGCATCCTACTCACTTCCGATGTTTGACCAGCTGTTGCCGCAGCCCAGCGGCAGACTGAACCTCTCCGTGACGAGAATCGACCCGACTCTCGATTCGCTCGGGCTGAACGTCATCAACCTGAACAGGCGACTTTCCTTCGGCTGGCCGGTGAGTTCGACGGGACGCGACGCCCCGGGCGAGTGCCGGATCGATCTTTCGCTCGTCGGAAGCACATCGACGGAACTGATGACCTGGGCGGCCCTTCCGGTCGCCTCCTATGGCTATTTTATGAACGCGGCCTCGCTCGGGGTGGCGATCGAGGATCCCGCCTACACGTTTATCGCCACGATGACCGACAAGGCCGGCAACACGATCGCGACGACGACGGCTCTCTCGTATATCGTAGACTGTATTCCACCCGTTATTAATTCTCTCAGCGCCGAGGTCGTCGGCGGCGGCATCGCCACGATCGGGCGTCAGATCCTGTTTCGGGCGAACGTCAGTCTGGCCGACGGAAACGCGCCCACGGTCAACCTCGCCACGCTCGGCGGCAATGCCGCCCAGCAGATGACGTCGGCCGGCGGCGGCGATTACACATGGACGGTAACGGTTCCCGCCGGTGCCTGGGAATCGACGTCGGCCTCCTGGCCGATCTCGATCTACGATTCCCGCGGCAACCTCGTCTCGAGTTTCACGAACATGCTCACGATCGATAACAAGCCGCCGCTGGCCGGTCCCCTCCAGGTGAGCTGGGTCGACGTTCCCGCGGACGGCAGAATCCGGCTCGGCGATGCCGCATCGTTCACGATCGCGATTTCCGACCCGGCGAACGCCGGCACGGCAACGGTCGACCTGACGGCGATCGGCCGGGGAAGTTCCGAGCAGATGCTGTACGGCAACGGCAGTTTTTCCCTTGCACTGTCAAGCCTTGCGGCGAACGCCGAGTATGCCAATTACGTGTTTACGGCCCTCGTCACGGATGCGAAAGGCAACCCGGTGACCGTCACCTCGACGGCCGTCACCGAAGTCGACTGTCTCGCTCCCGGCTTCGCCAGTTGCGGCATCTACATTTCGCAGGACAACGGGGACAATCCCATCGCCGGTATCGCAAACACCGGCGATATCGTGACGGTGTATGCCAGCATCACGAGCTACATCGACGCGGTCGCGTCCGCCTCGATCTCCTCAGGAAGTATATCTCTTGCTACAGGAACGATGACCTACGTGCCGGCGCGGAACCGGCACGAGGTGAACTTCACGATTCCCGCCGGGAGCGGGATCTGGAATCTCAGCTACACGCCGCTCACGTTCCAGGCGACCGCGACGGACAACGTCGGCAACAGCTCGTGGACCGTTTCGGCGCAGTCGGATTTCACGGTCAAGAATAAACTGCCGGAAATCGACACGGTGACGTTCTCCCTTTCGCCGAACCAGAACCTGACGAGTCTCGGCGGCATCCCCGTGCTGAACATCGGTTCCGGAACGACGGACAAGCTGACCGCGACCGCTTCATTGAAGTTCGGGGAAGCGGTCACCACCGGCGTTCTCGATCTTTCGCAGGTGCCCGGCGCGCCTTCCGCCCTGGCGCTCGTCGTCGCGGGCAATTCCGGTGGCACGAGCAGCGTCGATCTGTCGAAGTATCCGCTGACCGACTGGCGCTCGGCCACCTTCACGATCACCCTGCGCGATCAGGCGGGAAACCCCGTAAGCACCGGCACGCAATTCTTCGTCGACACCATCCGGCCGACCCTGACCGGTGCGACGTTCGACGGAACGACCTTCAACATCCGGATTTCCGAGGAATACGAGAACTCGAGCGTCGCCTCGCAGGGGGCCGAATGGAGGCTGATCGGCAGTTCTTCCGCCGGGCTGCTCGCCTCCATGTCGCTCTCGGTCGGAACCTTCTCGACCCTGGGATGGAACGACTTCGACATCCAGCTCGGCCTCGATGTCCGAAAGACGCTTTCCTCCTGGGCCTCGACGCCTCTCTATCTCGAGGTGACGTCGGTCGCGACGGCGCCCCTGACGGATACCGCCGGCAACTGGCTGCCGGGGTATTCCCGCTATCCCGTCACGATCACCGACTCCACCTGGCGCGAGCCTGCAAAGCTGACGAACTTCATCGTCGACACCTCGAACTGGCCGGCGTCGATCAGCCTCGATCTCGTGTTCGACCGGGCGATGGCGAGTGAAACGCTCGTCGCGTCGAACGCCGTTCTGCTCGTCTCGCCGATCGGCTACGAATTCGCGAACATCGACTATACCATCGGATATGTTTTCCAGGCATCCGACACGGTCTCCTGGCCGGCTGCAAACCAGCTCCATATCGAACTCTGCGACCATGCCCGCGACTGGTTCGCCCGCAAACTGGGTTCGGGCACCTCCGTCCTGCGTTTCGCCAACCGCACCTCCAGCAGAGTGTTCGTCCGGGACCAGCTCGCGAAGGCCGCGACGACCTACACGACCTCGGCCCCGTTCGCCTCGTCGGCGATCGCCCGGCCGCCCGCCTCGGGCTTCGCCGTGAAGGATCCGCCCGGCAACATCACCCTTGTCGTCGGCAGCGGCACGCTCGACATCAATCTTTCAGAGCAGGCGCTTCTGTATTCGAACGATTTCAACGATATCGACGGCACGACCCCGACGATGGGAATGCCGGTTCCGACCACCGCGAAGCGCACCACCCGGTTCCATTCGAAGCTCATCCTGCACGACATCGGCGCAGATCCGGCGACGTTCACCCGGCTGACGCTCCAGTCGCTCGATCTCGCGAAAAACCCGCAGGTGGCCACGACGACGGTTCACCTGGTCCTGACCGATGCCGATATCGCGAACGTCATCGCGATGTTCCGGAACAACGCCTCGCCCATCTGGCGGATGCGGGTCGACGAAGGCGCGTTCGGCAACTGGTGGGATCAGCCCAGCCAGCTGTATCTGCCCTCGGGCAACCCGGGAGCGATGACCCTGACCCCGCCGACCTCGACCGGCACGGCTCGTTTCGTCGCAGCCGCGATCTCCGACCCGCCGCCCACGAAAAATGCGGTCGCCGGCACGCTGTTCTTCGAGTTCGACTTCGAGCCGAACTTCATCGGCAACACTCCCGTTCCGCTCTCCTCCGCGGCCCCGACGGCCCGCATCGCGAGCACGACAGGCGAAACGCTCGCCACCGGAACGTTCGTCAACTGGACGACCCGCACCGTGGCGGGAAAAACCCGCTACACCGCTCGGTTCTCGAACGACGTCGCCCTTCCCGCCAACGTTCAGAAGATCGACGGCAGGCTCGAGATCTGGGGCGTCAGCGATATATTCGGAAACAGCCTGTATTCGCAGGCCGTTCCGGCGGCCACGACGACCGTCTACGATCTGAACCTGCGGAGCACGACGGATGCACGGGGTTTCTCGAGCGGAACCAGCCAGCTCGTGTTCGACACTCTGGCGCCCACCCTCACATCGATCACCCCGACGACGATCTCCCGACTGGGTGTCGGCGCCGGCGTGTTCACCGTCACGTTCAGCGAGCCGATGAACACCTCGGCCGGCACGCCGCAGCTCAGGCTCTCGACGGGCACGACGACGCTGACGTTCACCCATCGCGGCTGGAGCGCCGACGGAACCATCGCGACCTACTCGAACGACACGGCGTTCACCGAGTCGCTCGCCCAGGGCATCTGGAACTACTCCCTCACGGCGGCCGGCGCCGACCTCGCCGCAAACGCCTTCTCCGCCACGACCCAGGCGGCCGAAGTCCGCACCCAGGCGCCGTCGATCAGTTCGATCAGACTCACCGAGACGAGAACGCTGCTTTCCCCGACGGCCGTGACCGACCTGCCCCAGAACCTGCCGTACAGCCCGGCAAACGGCATCGCCACCGTCAGCATCGCGTATGCGGCAACGGCGATGAATCCAGCCCACACCCTCCGGCTCGTCTCCGGCGCCTCCTCCTGGACGACAACCATCGCGCTCGACGCGGGCCGCATGAACGGCACCGCGACGATCGACGCCGCCCTCTTCGGAACGCCCGGCGCCACAGGCCCGGCCTCGTATCTTGCACAGATTTACGACACGCAGGGAAACACGAGCGACGTCGCCACCTTCGTCTACGATTTCCTCGGCGCCAATCTCGACGCGTTCGCCCTCACCGGCGTCGGCAGCTACGTCGGAAACGTCTATTATGCCGCGACCTCCACCCTGATGACCGTTTCGGCTCATGCGACAAATGCCACGGACACGCAGGTTCTCACCGTGAAGCCTTCTGGCGGCGCTACATCGACGTTGTCGCTGAACCAGCAGACGCCGGGGAATTACACCAATCAGATCGCAAGTTCGTTCCCGGAAGGCGATTACCTCCTCGGCCTCAGCGACTTGGGGGGCAATGCCCACACCGGCCTCGCGGCCATCGCCCTGCGCATCGACCGGACCGCGCCCACCGTCACGGCGATCGCCCCGAGCGGTTCGCAGATCGGCACCACGCCGGCCGGCACGGGCATCTTCGACGTGGTCTTCAGCGAGCCGATGAACGGCGATCCGCTGTATGTCCCGACGGCGCGCCTCGCGACGACGACCCCGATCTCGGCGCCACCGGCCTGTTCGAGCAACACGGTTTTCCTGGCCTTCACGGGTTGGATATCGAGCACGACCGCCCGGTTCACCAACGTCGCGAACATCGACAGCGCGTATCGCCCCGGCAATTACGCCTACACGGTCTCCAACGGCCGCGACCTGGCCGGGAACGTGACGAACTTCACCCCCGGAGCCGTTCTCGACATCCAGGGCCAGGGGCCTGCGGCCGGCATCGCCGTCTATACGCAGCACAATAGAATTTCCACGACCGTCATGCTGAAGGACCACCCGCTCAGCGCCACGGCCGATCCAGGCATCGCGACGATCAGCATCGCCTACGGCAGCGCCACCCCGCCCAATCCCCAGCACTCGCTGGTCATCTTCAACAGTGTCGGCGCACAGGTCGCCAGTTACGCCATTCCGACCGGCCAGCAGTATGCCTCCGTCACCGTCGACGTTTCCGACTGGGGCGTCGGCTCGTCCCCCGTCGATCCGGTTGCGTCGGCCACCTACCGATTCAGGCTCGTGGACGGCCTCGGCAACATGTCGGACATCAATCCGACCGTCTTCCTGTATGATTCGCTCGCGGCAACGTCGACGGCCGTCGCGTTTTCGGGCATCACGGGGATCGCCTCGGGCGGATTCCAGTATTACTCGCCCATTATGGGCAATTTCACCTTGACGATGGCCACCACGGGCGCGACCGACACGCAGCAACTCGTCATCTTGAACGAGGCGTCGCTCGCGACGTCGAGCGTCCTGATGACGGCGAATTCGCCTTCGACGACCAATCATTCCGTCACGACCGGCGCCTCTCTCGTGACCGGGCAATACACCTTCTCGTTCGCCGATCTGGCCGGCAACTTCGCCGGCGGCACGGCATCGACCGTACGCGTCATCGCCGATTCGACCGCCCCGACCGTCGCGAGCGCGACGCCGATTTCGATGGGCGCGGTGGCCGCGGGAGGAGCGACATTCACGATCACTTTCTCCGAGCCGATGAACCCGGATCTATCATATATTCCGGCCGTTTCGATCGCCACGACGACGGTGGGCGGCACCACCCGCATCACACTCGCCCCCACGCCGCTCTCGGCCGACTGCTGGATCAGCTCGACGACCTGCCGGTTCACGAACACGACCGCCATCACCGCGGGAATCACGCCCCAGGGCGCGTGGGACTACGTCGTCTCCGGCGCGCGCGATTACGCGGGGAACCAAAACGCGGTCCCTGCTTCCGGATCGCTTCAGGTCAGCCTCTACTCGCAGGCCCCCTCGGCCACCCTGAACGTCTGGACGCAGCAGCCGCTCCTGACGGGTGCGACCTGGCTCGCGAACCAGCCCTTCAGTTCCCCGGCCAACAACGGCGCAGCCAGCCTGACGATCGCCTACGCCGTCGGCCCATTCAACACGCCGCACACGCTCCAGATGTATAACAGCTCGAATATTCAGGTCGCTACATATTCCCTGCCGGCGGCCGCGGTGACGGACATTCCCCTGACCCTCGACGCCGCTTCCTGGACCTCGGCGCCCGGCCTCGCCGAAGCCGTCGGCCCGAACACCTACAGGTTCAGAATCGTCGACAACCTGAACAATCTGACAGGCGAACTCAACGCGGCGGCGGGCATCATCGCCTCGCTCACCTACGACAGCAGGCCAGCCTCGATCACCGGGTTCGTGTTCGGCGACACCGGCATCGCGAGCGGCGGCATCAAGTATTACTCGCCCGCCGTCTCGGGCAACACGACGATCACGCTTTCCACCAATGCCACGGATCCGCAGCGGCTGATCATCGTCGACGTGGACACGCCCGCGACCTGGATCGTTCCCTTGACGCAGAGTGCGCCGACCTCGACCACGCACACCGTCGCGACGGGCAGCGGGCTCGCCGAAGGACTCTACGCGTTCACGGCCGCCGATCTGGCAGGGAACTTCGCTTCCGGGCCGGAGTATCTGAAGTTCGTCCAGGTCGACGTCTCGCAACCCGTCGTGATCGGCATCACGCCTTCGACCGTCACGAGCGGCTCGCCGATTCACACCCTCGCCGCGGGCGCCGGCATTTTCGATGTGACGTTCTCCGAGCCGATGAGTTCGGCGACGATCCCAGTCGTCTCACTCTCCAACGGTGCGTTCTCGACCTCTCTCGTCGCTTCTCCGACCAGCTCCGACTGCTGGATCAGCTCGACCACCTGCCGTTTCGTCAACGCATCGGCCATCGTCGCGACCTTCCCGCAGGGCCTTTACTCCTACAACATCAGCGGCGCCCGCGATTACGCGGGAAACACGTCCATCACGTCGAACGGCGCATTCCAGCTCGAGATTCAGGCGCGCGGCCCAACCGTTCTTTCGTTTGTCACGCGCTCGCAGCAGTTCACGACGGGAACGGAAACCTTCACAGGCCAGCCGTTCAGCCATCTCGTCGCACCGAACGCGGCAACGCTGACCGTCACACTCTCCACGGCGTCCGGAAGCGGAACGTTCCTGCACTTCATCCAGAACAACGTCACCGTCGCGTCCGTCACGCTTGCGTGGGACGGCACGAACACGATTGGCACCTTCACCTGGGATGTCGCTACCGGTCCCGTGCCGGCGAACGGTAATCCCTACACCCTGCGGTTGTTCGATCAGTTCGGCAACCCGTCGCTGGAAACGACCACCTGGACGATGGACGCGACGGCTCCGGTCATCCTGAGCGCGCCGTCGGTGTTCGGCGGAAGGACCGCCACGGGCACCACGTATACGAACGCCCCGCTGACCTTCCGATTCCAGGCCGCCGAGGCGCAGGCTCCGAGACTGCGGGTCTGGACGGATATATCTTCAGATACATATTCAATGGTTGCAACCTCCGGAACGACCATGTGGAGCAGTTCCTGGAATCTGTATGAGAGTCGCAACACGATGCAGAAGGCGACCGACGGCGTCTATCTCGTCGATATCGTCGACGCCGCCGGCAACGTCGGAACGCCGACGGCCGGCCTCGCCACCTGGTCGTGCCGCGTCGTCATCGACTCGACCGCGCCGGACGTTGCCACGTATGCCCTGAAACTGAACGGGAACCCCGTCACCCGCTTCGCCCCCGCCATCGGGAGTCTGACGATCGAGGTCACCGCCACGACGGAAACCCTGACCGAGACGGGCATCTGGCAGGTCGACGTCCTCGACCGCTGGAGCCGGCTGATCAGGCGGCTCCCCCTGATCGCCTCGGGAACCATTTTCGAGGCGACGTGGGACGGCATGAACAGTTCGGGCAAGCCGGTCACCGACGACAATTATATTCTTGTTGCTACAGATTATGCCGGCAACCGCGCGGCACAGTCGGTCACGGTTTACGTCACGACGGCCGGATTCCGCGTCATCAGCGCGACCGAAATCACGAGCGGCACCGTCGACCTGTTGTTCAGCCTGCCGTTCGACCAGGCCGGCATCCAGAACGCCGACTTCTCGGTCCCGCACGGTCTCTCGGTCGCGACGTTCTCGGTCAGAACCGCGACGCTCCTGCGGCTCACGTTCGACTCGGGCATGCCGCACGGCGCGGACGTTCCTATCACTGTCAACGTGGGATCGATCACCAGCGACGAACTCGTTCCCATCGCGGCTCCAGGCAACGTCGCAACGGTCACCGCCGTTGATGCGCGGGGCCCGGTCCTCTCGGACATCAAACTCACCGGCCTTGCCGGTCCGAACTGGTTCAAGGCCGTCTTCGACGAGCAATTGGCCAAAGCGACGGCCGAGACTGCCTCGAACTACGCGCTGACGACGTCGGGGCGAACGCTCACCCTGTCGCACCTCCAACTCCAGGCCGACGGGTTATCGGTAACAGCGTCCGCCTCAGAGACGCTCGCAGAAGGCACCTCCTACACCCTCACCGTCAACGGCGTCGAAGACCGCTTCCAGAATCGAAGCACGGGCGACCTCGCCTCGTTCACCTTCCGCGGGGCCGACGTGACGCCGCCGGTCATCACGCTCGCAGCGTTCTCGAATCCCGGCAACGAACGCGACATCATCATCGCGGTCAAGACGAACGAGACGCTCCTCAACGGCGGCTCTCCGGCCCTCACGGTCACGCCGAGCACGGGAACCGCGGTGTCGGTGGCCCTCACCCAGGCACAGCCTCTCACCTGGACGGCCGGATACCATCTGAACTCGAACGTCGGCTACGTTGTTCTGTCCGTCACCGCGACAGATGCGGCCGGCAATTCCAGCACGAAGAGCCTGACGTTCTCGATCGCCACCGTCAACGCGAACGTCGCGGCAAGTCTCTCGTCGGCCGACGGGCTGATGACGGCCGTTTTCGGCAGAACGAGCCTCAAGAGCCAGACCTTCGTGAAGATCCTCCCGCACGAGCTTGAATATATCGCATCACATACATCAATCACGGCAGGCATCAAGCCGAAATTGTCGGCATCCCTGCGGCGATCCGCGACGGCATCGCCGGAGAAACTGGCAAGCCAGGCATCGGAACTCGTTCCGATCGGTCTCGCGTACGAGATCAGCATGTCCCGAGCCTCGGTCGGAAGCGGTTTCAGCGTGACGGCTGCACTGCCCCCGGGAATCGCCAAACCCGGCATCGCGCTCTTCCGCCAGGCTGATGACCAGTCATGGCAGGCCGTCGGAAGGCGCGAATCGAGCGGCACGATCGGATCGGACGGGAACGTCCCCGGCACGTTTGCCCTCCTGCGCGACACCTTGGCTCCGCGCCTCTCGATCACGACGAAACTCTTTGCCGATAAACCCCTGACGGCGGCGAGACCGCGCTTCGAAGGCAGGGTCGAGGAATACGGTTCAGGCCTGAACCTTGATTCCCTGGTCGCGCGGATCGACGGCGAGTCCCCCCAGCCCGTAACGCTCCTCGAAGACGGAACGTTCGTCTTCATTCCGCTCGAGGAACTAACGGGCGGCAGCCACGAACTCGTCTTCGAGGCGGAAGACGCGGCCGGCAACAAAACCGTCACGCAGGCCGTCAAATTCGACGTCCTGGTTCCGCTGTCCATCAGTGAGATATCGATCTACCCGAACCCGGCGAGAATCCGGTCGACGATCAGGATCAGCGCCAACAGGCGAGACGTCGACCCCGACCTGGTCGACATCGACATCTACGACACGGCCGGCCATCGGGTGCGCACACTGTCTGGCGTCAGCCCGGTCCGTGAAGCGGCCGGAGCGTCGGCGCGGTTCCTCTACGACCTGGTCTGGGACCTCAGGAACGACGACGACGAAACCGTTGCGAACGGCGTGTATCTGGCCCGCGTCACGGTCCGCGATCCGGACAACCCGGACCGCAAGGTGAGGAAGATCCACAAGATCGCGGTCTTGCGCTGACGGCCCGCCCATCCAGGAGATCACACATGAGCAGAAACGCAGGTTCAGGCAAATTTGGGCGGGAAGACATCACTGCCCGCCGGTTCAATATCCAGCTGTTCGTCCTCACGATCATCGCCACCAGCCTCCTCATCTCGGCCGGCTGCGGCGGAGGCGGAGGCGGAGGCCGGCAGGTGCTTCCCGGCGAGAATCCGCTCGGTCCCGGCATCGGCACCGGAACGGGCACAGGCACGGGAACGGCAACCGGCACGACGCCCGTCGTGCCTCCCACCCCTGAAGAGAATCTTTCCGACGGATGGGTGGACATGGGATATACGAACTTCACGAGCGCCGCGGACAAGTTCCAGGCCGTCATCAACTCCGCATCATCGACCGCCGCCCAGGTTGCCGAGGCCTATAACGGACTCGGATGGGCCCGGGCCAAGAACTACGGCATGAGTTCGGGCATCAGCGAGTTCCAGCAGGCGGGAAATCTGCCCGAGGCGCTGGTCGGCTTGGCCTTCGCCTATGTCCAGCTGTCGACCGGCGCCGGTTACACGCAGTCGCTGACCTATTTCTCGCGGGCCGGCGCCGATGTGCCGACGACCGTGATCACGCTTCAGCACTCGTCTCTCGGCATCACCAACGGCGAGATCCACGCGATGTACGCCTACGCGCTCGCCATGACGGGGAACAACGCGTCAGCCGCGGCCCAGATCAACGCGGTCTGGACGTCGTCGACGCCCGCCGGCTCGCCGGTCGGCCAGATTCATGCCCTGCTCGTCTCCCTCGGCATCCCCGGCGTCAACCAGTAATACAGGGAAGACACGACAGCCTTACTCCTCGTCTTATAAGGAAAACGACTTTCACCCGCATACTCGATACCGTTCGTGCTGAGCTTGTCGAAGCACGAATGCACTCGCCCTTCGACAAGCTCAGGGCGAACGGTTGGCTTCGTTCCCCAAGACTCAACAGCACAAAAAACACGAAGGCACGAGGACTTCACAGAGATAGCTTTTTCTAAAAATGTTTTCTCTGTGAAAACTCTGTGAGGTCTGTGTTCTCTTTGATGAAGCTGGTGTGTTTTCTCTTTTTTCTCTCCGGCCACTCTACGTTTCCCTTGAAGATGCCGATGATTTGACCCGGATCATTCTATTTTCGCGGTTTCTTACCGTGGAGGGGCTGGAATATGAGAATTCACAGACGGGGCAAAACATCCAACAGGTGGGTGCCGGCGCTGCTGGCCCTGCTGGCCGTGGCCGGCACGGTCTTCGGCACGCCGACGAACCCGACCCTTACCCTCACGTCGGATGTCAACGGCGACGGGATCGCGGGCGTCGGCGACACGATCACCATGTCCTGCCGCAGTTCCAACGTGACCGCGGGCGACACCCCCTATGTCGACGCAGGCACCCTCGGGAACTCTCATTTCACCCTCGCGAATGTCGTGTCGACGTTTTACAGCTCCATCTACGGCCCCCTCGCCAAAGGCAGTCTCGACACGGCCTCGTTCAGACCCCGTTTTTTCGATGACACCGGCTTTCTCGATTCGAGTAACGGCATCGCCGTCGATGTCCAGCCCCCGAACTGCCCCCTCGGAATCACGATTCCCAGCTCGTATGCCCATGGCCCCGGCGGCATCTACAAGAAGGGGGACACCCTGTATTTCACCCTTCAATTCGACGATCAGGACGGTATCGCCGGCGGCAACCGCATGCGCGTGTATGCCGACCTAACGACGATCGGCCTCGGCACCAACGTTCCTCTCTCCGGGCCGACTGGGGTCGGCGTCTATACGTTCAACCAAGTGCTTCCTTCGGGCCGCGAACGGATCGCCGACACCCTTTCCGTCCTGGCGGTCGACGACGCCGGCAACAGGTCGACCTACGCCGCGGCGATCAGTTACGACACCCGCGAACCCGAGATCGAATCGGTCACGGCGGTGAACGTTTCCGGAAATCCCGTCGTGAAGATCGGCGACCAGGTCAAGCTGACGGTCGTCATCTCGAACTACGATAACGACAAGGTCACCGCTTCCCAGAGCATCCTGTTCGGCACCTCGAAGCCGGTTCTCACCAAGAAGAGCGGTTCCGTCGGCTCGTCGGCGACCTTCGAATACCAGTTCACCGTCACGGCCGGCACGAACCTCGAAGACACGAACTGGCTCCAGTTCCAGGTCTACGCGAAAGACGACGCGGACAACGAGGTCGAGGGCTGGTCGAATGCCCTCGCCTACGACACGATCGCCCCGGGGTTCCAGAGCGCGATGGTGTCCATCATCGACAAGAATGGGGACGTCAAGCCCTCGAACGTCGCCGTCATCGACGACATGATCCGCTTTTCCGGTGATCTGCAGACCCTGCCCACCGATGTGACGCTCACCGTCGACGTGTCGGGAATCGGCGGCGTCACCAACCAGATCATTCCGACGTCTCCGGCGACGACCACGTTCGGACTCGACTTCAAGATTTTCCAGGGGACCTCGGAGGATTACACCCCGCGGGCCTTCACGATCACCGCAAAAGATAACGGCGGAAATATCGTCTACCAGATCACCATGCCGGTCATCTACGTCGACAACCTGCCGCCGGTTCTTTCCAGTCCGCAGTTGACGAAGATCTCGAGCGGTCTGGCGACGGCAAAGCTGAACGACACCATCGCGATCCAAGTGAACGTCGCGAACGCGGACGGCGGGGAGGTCTGGGTCGACTTCCGGAACATCGGCGGCCTGGCTTCAGATACGCTCAGCAGTGCCGGAGGCTCGACGTATCGTCTTGAAAAGACGGTTCTGGCACCCGTCTCCGGGTATTCTGTCATCGACTCGAGCCGCTCGTTCGTCATATGGGCAAAGGACAACGCGGGAAATGTCGTGCAGATCAATTCTCCCTCCCTGTCCATCGACAACGATCCTCCCGCCTTCACTCTTGCCACCTACACGGTCCAGCCGGACCTGTCGAGCACCCACCCCTACGTCCGGGCGAACGACGTTCTCACGTTCAAGGCGACGCTTGCCGGCTCGACGCTCACGACGCCCCATGATTCCGAAACGGTGACGGTGAACCTGACCGCTCTGGGCGGGAGCGCCAACCAGGCTTTGACGTTCGACGGCGGGGAATACACCTACCAGATGACCGTTCCCGCCGGAACCGTGAACAACACGCGTTCGTTCTCCTTCACCGCAACGGATAACGCCGCGAACACCGACGGACGGAACGTCAGTATCCCGATCGACAACTACAGTCCCGTCGTCGGGCCGATGACGATCACGACGCTCACCGACGTGAACAAGGTCGGGGTGATGAACGTCGGCGACACCTACGCATTCGGCGTTCCGGTCGACGATCCCGACGGCGGAACCTGCACCATCGATCTGTCGATGCTCGGCAGCTCCTCCGTCTCGATCATGACCTACGACCCTGCCCTCAAGCGGTATTACACCACCGTGAACGCCACCGGCACCTCGCTCGAGCAGGCCGGCTACGTCTTCAAAGCCCTCGTGACGGACAAGGCCGGCAACACGATGAGCTCTCTCTCGTCGGCGGCGACGGTAGACTGCGTCATGCCGGTGATCTACTCGGCCAACGCCACGTTCCAGGACCTCGTCGGCAGTTCGACCTGCGCCAACATCGGCGACAAGGTAACTATTACTGCCAATATAGAATTGACCCGTCTCGACAACGGCACGCCGAAGGTGAATCTCACGTCGCTCGGCGGCGCGGCCGCACAGACCCTGTATGACGACGGCGTTCACGACGACGGCGGCGCGGGCGACGGCCTGTTCGGCTATACGCACACGGTCGCGGCCGGCACCACAAACGGCGCCTGGACGACGTTCACCGTCGAGCTGACGGACGACGCCGGAAACCGCGCCCAGATGACCGCTCCCGAGACCATCTACGTCGACAACCAGCCGCTGACGATCACCTCGTTCATCGCGTCCCAGACGTTCGATAACAATGCGAATACGATCGTCGACCTCGACGGCGTGTATACGACGTATCCGATCGTTTCGACCGACTCAGTGCGGCTTACCGTGAGGGTGACCGGCGCCGCGAACGATCTGGGCACCCTGACCGTCGACCTGACGCCGCTCGGCATTCAGAACACCGAGTTTCAGATGACGCCGACCGCCGTGACGGGGGGCTGGACGTTCACGCAGGAGTTCATGCCAATCCCCGGCACGACCAACAGGCAGTCGGTGAATTTTTCCATCAAGCTTACCGACCGGAACGGGAACGAGATCACGACCCAGAGTTCGCCGGCCATCATGGTCGACAACCTGCCGCCGACCCTGATCGTCTACCCGATCAGCTTCGTCGTCGACAACGGGAGGCTCAACGAGGCCAACGAAGGTGACGTCCTGAGAATCAAGGTTCGCGTCAACAACCACGACGGCATTCTGCCGATGATCGACTTCACGAACCTGTATTACGACAACGGCCTGACGCCGCCATCGCCGACCCTCTTCCCGCCGACGGGCGGCCCGAACGAGTATTCCTACGACTGGACCGTTCCGTCGGGCCTTGGCACGACGGCATCGCTGACGATCCTGGCATACGACAGTTCGGCCAACATGACCTACGGCTACACCAACAGCGTGCGGTTCCTTTCGCGCGTGCCCACGTTCAAATCGTATCCGTCGACGCGCGTCGAACTCTCCCAGGACCGCATTCCAACGGGGTATCCAAACAGGATCGCGAACCCGCCGAACGGTTACAATGCGCCGACCGGCGATGAACTGACCTTCACGGCGGTTCTCGGCACGGTCTACAACACGGCCAATTCGCCGCCGGCGACGGTCCTCGTCGATATCCGCTCCATCGTCAGCAGCACGGATGACGATTTTGACCTTGCCTACGCCGACGGCGACATCAACACCTACTGGTATCCGCTGACCTACCGTTCTTCCATCAGCGGAGGCGGCAACTATGTCTATAGCGCATCATATACTGTCGAAGCCGGCAGTTTCGACATCCCGACGGCCAGCTTCGCCGTCCGGGTTCTGCACCCCGACGTCAACTCGATCGTCATGGCCTCGGCCACGATGCAGTGTAACCCCCTCTCGAAGTTCGGCATCGACACCCAGATCCCGACCATCCAGAGCCAGGGTCTCGATATCGTGAGCGAAAACGGCGACAACGTCGCCTCCGGCCTCGTGAACATCGGCGATATCCTGAGCGTCTGGGCGGAGATCAACAATTTCCCGGACTATTATTCGCCGGCCTCCGTAACGGCGAAGATCGCCCTCACCGGGAACCCGAACCCGTTCCTGTCCGTTCCGCTGACCCGCGTCGGCACATCCCAGATCTGGTCCGCGAACTTCAGCGTCGCGACAGCGACGATGCAGAACTGGCCGGAAGTGGGCGGTTTCATCGACGCGACGGTCATCGTCAACGACGATGCGGCGAACTACGCGGCCCGGACCCAGCCATCGACGTTCACCGTCGACAACACCCCGCCGGTCATCGAATCGGCCGCCATCACGGTGAACAACACCAGCCCGTTCGCGAGCCCCGACCAGCCGGAAGTCAGATATGCGAACGTCGGCGACGGGTATGAAACTTCAGGCGACGGCATCCCGGCCGACCGTCTGATCGCATCGGTCACCATGTCGCCGACGGCCATGGGCGACATGGCCTGGATCGACCTGTCACCCATTCAGGGGACATCGACCTACAGCCTTTCCTCCCTCGCCGGCACATTCAATAACATTCGTTATACTACTCTGCCGGGCTACTCGATCGCGACCGCCGTGATGGATCTCGCGACGCTGACGTTCAACATCCACGTCCGCGACAACGCCGGCAACAGGGCGCAGACGACCGCCGACGTGGCGATCGACACAACGAGGCCGCGCCTCATGGAAGCGACGTATGACGGATTCCTGCTGTCGCTGAGGTTCAGCGAGACCATCAAGCTGAATCCGACCACGTTCAACCCGACCTTCATTCGCGTGGGAAAAACGGGCAACCTGACCCAGGCGAACACCGTCGGCAACAATCCGAGCGCGCTGAATCTCACGGCGGACGACCTGGTCTCGACCATGAACGACTCGAACATCATCGACATTTTCGTGTCCTCCTCGACGCAGGCGAAAATCGCGGACTGGGGCAGTACGACGCTCTACATCGCCATGGGCCATCTCGAGGACACGGTTTCCGGGGAAGCTCCGGAAGGCGCGCGTGACGCGTTTATCGGCCGCGACCTGGCCGGCAACTGGATCGTGCCTCTACCGCGCGCATCCACGACCCGCATCACCATTCCCAGCACCTATACGACCAGGCCGAAACTGGTCGGCGGTTCGTGCGTCATCAATTCGGAAACGGATGCCACCCTCGCCCTGAATTTCGACAAGGACATGAACCTCAACACGATCGATACGACCACCCTGGAACAGCTCGCCATCTGGCGAAACCGCGGTTTCAACCAGGAGGATTACGCGAACCGGTACCGGTTCCGCCAGTCCGTAAGCAGTGAAACGATCAACATGGACTTCTCGACGTCCCGGGTCGTCACCCTGAAACTCGCTCCGGAAACGATCGACTGGCTCGCACTCCAGTATACGAAGACGGCGGGGTTCATCAACCTGGCCGTCAACGATCCGCTGCCCACCAACACGAACTTCAACATTCCGAACACGGTTCCGCCGCTGATCCGAGATCAGGAAGGAAACCGCATTCAGGGGATCGCGCCGTCCGTCGCAACCATGGCCGTGATGACGCCGCTCAACTCGATGTTCTCGATCAACACCGCCTCGCTCACCTCGAGCGGGACGCAGACCCTGCTGAAGATCGATTTCAACGCGGCGACCTCGCGCCGGGCACGCCTCTACACCGACAACTTCACGTCGGACGCGAATCGCGTCATCCTGCCCTGCACCTCGCCCGTCAGCTTCCAGAAGATCTATCTCGCGAAGAACGCCAATCTCACCGGCGGCTCTTTCCCGCTGACGTCCGCCTACGTCGACTATGCCCAGTTCAACGGATTGAATCCGCAGTATGCCTCGACGACGGTAGCGATCCCTCTCAACGAAAGCGCTCTGCAGACCATCCTTTCCTGGGGGAACAGGCAGTTGTATATCGCCTGCGAGCAGGGCTCCTTCGTCGACCTGTGGGGGAACGAATCAGCCAGTTATAAAAATGCCGACAACACGGCCAAGCCGATCACCTTCGACCCGACCGGCACGTCGGCGCAACCGCCCAGGATCTTCTCCGTCGCGGTGGCGCCGGTCGTGGCGAACCATCCGAGCAATACCAACATCCAGCTCGTGAAGGGCCCGGTCGCGGGCGGCCTGACCTATGAAGTCGCGTTCGAAACCGCGACGATCAGCAACAACCTGCGCCTTCCGATCGACCAGAGCATCACGCCGAAACTCGAACTGCGCGATCCGTCGAACGGCCTGATCGATCAGGCGACCTTCATCGGCTGGACGACGCATCAGATGGATGCCATCTCGCGGACGGTCGCCAAGTTCCAGAACTCGAACGCGTTCGCCAACGGCGCCCTGCAGCGCGCATCCTGCACCGTCGTGGTCTCGAACTTCCGCGATCTCTTCGAACCGACCGGTGTCACCCATACCGAAAACGCGACCCAGGTCTTCGATCTGTCGATGAAATCGACCTCGGCCGACGGCTTCGCGGGAACCGCAAGCCGGACGTTCGTAGTCGACAACCAGCCGCCGAAGCTCGCCCAGATCGATCCGAACAACGCCACCCTCGGCATCACAGCCGCCGAAGCGGCCTCCTTCACGCTGACATTCGACGAGGCGATGAACGCCGAAGTCGGGTATCTCCCCAGCGCCTACCTCAAGAGCGGCGGCTCCTCGATCACCCTGAAGTGCACCGGGGCCGTCGATGGACCCGCGAACCGCTCGTTCCGGTTCGTGAACGCGCAGGCCATCAGCGGCATCGAAGGCACCTTCCAGTTCTACGTCTCATCGGCCCTCGACGAGGCCGGCAACGCCTACGCAACCACCAGCACGGGAACCGGAACCGTCACGATCAGGGCAAAAGGCCCCGTCCTCGCCAAGTATGAGGTCAGATCATCGCAGGAAACAACCGGGAAGAGCGGCATCGGCTTGGATTACAGCCCCTTTGCGACCCTGACCGGTCAGGCCGGCAACCTCGCGACAATCAGTGTCTTCTTCTCGACCGGAACCGCAGGCGATCCCTACTGGCTGCACCTGGTCCAGAACGGCGTCACCGTGGCCAGCCGGTCGTTCACGCCCACCGTCACGGGCGACGGACTCGTCGGCGTGGTGACCTGGGACGGCCGCCAGAAGACGACCGATGCCCAGCCGATCGACGGTCGGTATACCTACGAACTGCGCGTCTACGACAATTTCTTCAATGAAGCCAGCATCAGAGGCACACTCGTCTACGACTCGAAGGCTCCCCAGATGTCGCAGTGGAAGATCAGTCACGGAGGTCCCGCACGCACCGGCGACACGATGACCTTCTTCAATCCGCAGATTCATTCATATGTGAAAATCGACGCCATCGGTGCGGTCGACGGAGGCGCCGTCTATCTGCGCACGATTCCGCTGGATGCCGCCCAGAGCACCGCCACCCAGACGTATGCGATGTCGCCCCTGAGTCCGAGCGGAAAAACCCTCTCGTTCAGCGGACGCACGACCGACAACAGCGCCTTCCTGCTCGACGGCGAATACTGGCTGCACCTCGCAGATGCCGCCGGCAACATTCTCGCCACGCCATTTACGCGCCTGTTCATCGATACCGTCGGGCCGAACATCGCCAGCATCAGCATGGCCCTGACGGGCGGCCAGCCCGTGACAAACAGGTATAATCCCCGCGTTGACAGCCTGGTCATATTCCTGACGACGGATGACGTTCCCGACGTCAGCAGCGGTCCGGCCTATATACGCATCAAGCAAGGTTCGACGATCATTCGCGATCTCGAGCTGCCTCCTCCGACCGGCGCCAATTACAGCGTCACGTGGGACGGCAAGAAGGCCCCGCCCAGTTCGGAATATGTCGGCGAAGGCCAGTATCAGATCACGGTGATCGACAGGGCCGAAAACCAGGGCGTGAACGGCGGAACGGTCTATTCCGTTCCTCTCGACGTCATCACGTCGGACTTCAAGTTCACAGCCGTGAAGCAGACCAGTCCGACGACCCTCCTGCTGACATTCTCGCACGACGTCGATCCGACGCGGGCCGAAACGGCAAATAATGGGCAGTATGTTCTCTCGACGAATCCCGGAGTCGATCCCGGTGTGTATCCGACGTCGGCCAATGCCAACGGGAAGACGGTCACCCTCACCTTCGGATCGGTTTTCACACATAGCACAACCTATACAATGATTGTCGCAAGCGCCACGAGTCTCGACGGATACCAGTTCGAGACGCCGCAGAGCCTCACGTTCACCGCCGACGGCCGGGGTCCGCAGCTGTCACAGGTGACGTTCGACGGCGTGGCCAACGCCCAGGAGTTCAACGTCGTGTTCGACGAGGTCGTGAACGCGACCACGGCGACCACGTTGTCGAACTACACGCTGACGGCATCGGGGGCGACGGTCGATCTCGACCCGAGCCGGATCTTCGTGCGGGCCGACAACCGGTCGGTGCGCCTGAAAGCCCTCTCTACCGCGCATATCAAGGAAGGAATCCTGTATTCGCTGACGGCCCGGAACATCAGCGACACGATCGGAAACGTCGTCACGACCCAGTCCGTCGAGTTTGAGGGCCGCGACGTGACTCCGCCGGCGATCCGCGACAACATCTTCGTCTTCAGCAACCCGGCGAACCCGCTCGACATCACGATCGTGGTCCAGAGCAACGAGACGCTGTCGGAAGCGCCGACGGCGGCGGTCAGCCAGGACGGCGGTACGGCCCAGACGATCAAGCTCCAGGGCAGCAGCAGCAATCCGAAACTGTACATGGGCGGCGTCCACCTCGCCAAGGCCGGCACGGCCTCGATCAAGGTCACGGCGACCGACATGTCCGGCAACAAGGCGGTCGAGACCGTCAGCTTCGCCACAGCCTACGTCAACGCAAACGTTCTCGCCTCGGTCAGCACGCCGGACAAGGCGTTCACAGCCGAGTTCGCGCCGGGCAGTCTGAAGGCAGACAGCATCGTCGCCGTCATCCCGACGCCGCTCTCGAAGCAGGCCGCGACGGCTTCGGTCCGCGGCGGCATCCGTCCGTCGTTCCTGGCGGGCATGCCGACGGCCGACAAGCAATCGCTGAGATTCGCAACGGTCGGCGGGGAGGCTTCCGAAGAGCTGAGCCCGGTGCAGGTCGGCTACACGGTAACGATCCCGACAGGTCGGCTCTCCAGTTCCTATAAGGTTTCCATGGCATTACCCGGCGGCGTCCTTCCGGCCGGTTCGGGACTGTATAAAGCCTCCGACGACGGGAAATGGGCGGCGGTGGAGGCGGTCGTGAAGAACGGTCGCATCGACGCTTCCGTTTCCAGCGCCGGCACCTTTGCCCTGTTGCGCGACACGATGGCCCCGCGCGCAAGCATGCTGACGAAGATCGAGCAGGGAACGGCGCTCCGCAGCGAACGACCGACGTTCGAATGGAGCATCGTCGAGGAGGGCTCGGGCATCACCGACGCCGGCGTGAAGGTCTTCATCGATGAGATCGAGACATCCGGCCGGATCACCCTGGATGCCGGGAAGGCCTCGTTCACGCCGTTCGACCGGCTGATCGACGGCGAACACACGATCGTGTTGAAGGCGAAGGACATCGCCGGAAACGAGCGCGTGCTGCCCGCCGTGCGGTTCCAGGTCCAGCCGGCGCTGCAGGTGTTCGAGATCGTCCAGTATCCGAACCCGGCCCGCAGCCGCGCGACTCTGCGCGTCGCCACGAACCGCAACGACATCGACACGGACGATCTCGAAGTGGTCATCTACGACATCTCGGGCGACCGCGTCGCGGGCGAGGGCGAGTTGAGCGTCGTGAAGCGCCTCGACGGCGCGCGCCGGGTCGTCGACATGGCCTGGGACCTGCGGAACCGCGACGGCCGGAAGGTCGGAAACGGGGTTTATATCGCCAAGATCAAGCTTCGCGATCCTGACACGGGCAAGACCACCAAGGTCACCCACAAGATCGCGGTGTTGAGGTAGAACGGAGAACCGCCATGAACAGAAAATTCCTGGTTCTGATGATCATCGGCAGTATCATTCTCGTCGCCAGCGGCTGCGGCGGCGGGGGCGGAGGGAGCGGTCGCTACACCCTTCCCGGCGAGATCCCGACACCGGGAACTGGCGGTGGAGGCGGCGGGGGCGGAGGAACGACGGAAACCGATCCCGACTCGCTGATCGCCTCGGCCTGGGAAGATTACAAATACGGCGCCTACAGCAGCGCCATCGGCAAGTTCAACCAGGTGCTCTCACTGACCGGCGTCACCGAAAGTCAGAAGGCGGAGGCCTATAACGGCCTCGGCTGGTCGCTGACGAAGTCATCGGGCGTCAGTTCGGCCATCTCGGCGTTCACGCAGGGTGCCTCGCTGAGCAACGAGTCGAAAATCGGTCTCGCAGCCGCGCTCATTCAGCGCGGGGAGGCCAACAGTCTTCCGAACGCAATTCAGGCGATCCGCAACGCGGGCATCGTGAGCACGAGTTCGAAGTTCACGCCCCGGGTCGATCATCCGATCGGGATCAGCAACGCGGAGGTTCATGCCATGCTCGCGTTCTGCTACTTCTGGACCGGGGACAAGACGAGCGCGGCCTCGCACCTGACCCAGGCCCACCAGGAAGACCCGGCTTCCGGCAGCCCGACCGACCAGATTTACCAGACGCTCGTCCGGCTCGGGGTATATGCTACCGATTGATATACACTAATTACTACACAAATGCGCCCAGGCAATGCCGGGGCGTTTTTCTTTTCGGCCGGTGACGGGGCGGGGTTCAACCCCGCCCCTGCAACATGCAGGGAATACCGAATTGAACCGGAGTTGAGCGATTTTGAAAATATTTTCGAAAAAGCATTCGGGAAACGACGGTTTTGGCCGAAAGGGGTTGATGAGCAGTCTCATCGTTTGCCAAGGGGGAATCATATGAGTATGATCCGCAAACTTCTCCTCCTCACGGCGCTGGCCGCAGTGACAACCGCGCCGGCGTTCGCAGAATCGGCCGGTCGGGCCGGAGCGTTTCTCAAGATGGGCGTCGGCGCCCGCGCGCTCGGCATGGGCAGCGCTTTCACGGCGATCGCCGACGACTCGACGGCGGCGTTCTGGAACCCCGCCGGCCTCGCGACGCTCGAAAAGTCCGAAGCGTCCTTCATGCACGCCAAGCTGACGCTCGACCGCACGTACAACTTCCTCAACTACGCCCATGTCATGAAGGACAAGGACGGGAAGAAGAAATACACGGTCGCCCTGTCGCACATCCGGTTCGGTATCGACGGCATTCCTGAAACGCGTCTGGCGCTCGACGGCCGCGGGAACCCCGACACGACCGGAACGGGCGTCTACGTTCCCGGCAATCCTGTGTATATCTACAGTTATTTTGATGACACCGAGTCGGCCACGTTCGGCACATACGCCCGCAAACTCTCCGACAAGCTGTACGGCGGCGTGAACGTGAAACGGCTGAACCAGGACCTGTTCACCAATTCGGCCGACAGCTGGGGCATCGATCTCGGCTTCCTGTACAAGGCCACCGACAAGGGTACCGTTGGTCTTTCGATCCGTGACATCGGCGAAAGCCTCAAATGGGACACCGACAGCGGTCATTCCGACACCGTTCCGATCACCACCACGATCGGCGGCGCCTACAAGACGTCCGACCGCATGACGGTCGCCGTCGACCTGAACAAGGTCGAGGACCTCGACGCGAAGTTCCGGGCTGGCACCGAGTATTGGCTGAACGACAATGCCGCGGTCCGTATGGGCACCCAGGCAGGAGACTTGACGCTGGGCGCCAGCTTCAAGCTGGATACGTGGCGGTTCGACTACTCGTACGTCGACGAGACGCTCGGCGAGGCGCACCGTATGTCGGCCTCGAAACAGTTCTGAGGCGGAAACCGGATTCAACGATTTTTTCAAGGACGATCGGGAACAATCCCGGTCGTCCTTGGTTCGTCTTGGGCAAAATATCTCAAGGGGGCGACTCTGGGCGGGTTTGAAACCCGTCCCTAGATCATCTTTCTCGGGTTTCAACTTCGAACTTCTTCGAAGTTGCATCTTCGAAGAAAATGCTGTAAGGTGGTCACGCTCGGAGTTGAGCATCCCGGGAGGAAACGTATGGAATTGAAAATCGACTTAAAGCCCAAGGCTGACGGCGTCATGCTTATCGTACTTCGCGGCGAGATCGGTACCGAAACGGTCAACGATTTCAAGGACAAGATCGACCAGATCGTCGCCGAGGGGCAATCCAAGCTGATCATGGATTTCCAGGAAGTGAACTACCTGAACAGCATGGGGCTCGGCGTCGTCGCGGCAACCCTAAAGAAGGTCAAAAAGTCCAAGGGCGACCTCAAGCTGATCCGTCTCTCCCCGGCGGTCCAGGAACTCTTCGAGCTGACCCGGCTCACCAAGGTCTTCGAGATTTTCGAAACCGAGGAAGAAGCGGTAAAAAGCTTCTCCTAAGCATCCCACCGGCCCCGGCACCCGCCGGGGCCTTCGTGTCAATGGACATCACCTCCCGCACGCGATTATTCGGGCTCCTCGGAGATCCGGTCGGTCATTCCATCAGCCCGGCCCTTTGGAACGCCGCCTTCGCGGCATCGGGAATCGATGCCGCGTATCTCGCCTTCACCGTTACCGCCGACCGTCTCGAGTCGGCCGTGCATGGTCTCCGGGACATCGGCGCCGGCGGCTTGAACGTCACCAGGCCTCACAAGGAAACCGCCTTCCGCCTCTGCACCCGTTATCACGGGGCTGCGGCCGCGATCGGGGCCGTCAACACCCTCTGGTTTCCCGACGAGAGAGAAATCATGGGGGCCAATACGGATGCGGACTCCTTTTTCGATCTGCTTGAAAACGGGCTTCCCCCGTTCGAACGGGCGCTTCTTCTCGGGGCCGGCGGGGCTGCCAGGGCGGTTCTCTGGGCCTTTTGCCAAAGAGCGATTCCCGTGGTATATTGGGCCAACCGGACCCGATCGCGCCTGAAAACGTGTTTCCCGACCGGAACAACCGACGTGGTCCCCACGTCCTGGGAGGAAAGATCCCTATCGGATGCCGTTCATTGTGCCGATATTATTGTGAATGCCACCCCTCTCGGCTGGCATCATGATGATCACCTTGATGTGCTGAACGAAATCGACGGAGCCAGAACCGTGTACATCGACCTGAACTACGAGCCCTCCTCCCGCCTGCTGAAAGCCGCGCGGGATACCGGGGCCCGCGTCATCGACGGTTCCGAGATACTGATTCGTCAGGGTGCGGCGGCATACAAACTCGTCACGGGGCAGCCGGCCCCCGAGTCTGTCATGCGGCGCGCCGTCATGAACCTCATCCGCGGATAGGAAGGAACTGCAGGAATGACTGACATCCAGCATGCGGCGAAGAAGATGCGCCTGGGCGATGCGCTCATCTCCGAAGGCCTCATCAACGAAGAACAGCTGCAACAGGCCCTCGCGCTCCAGAAGAAGAGCGGCAAGCGCCTGGGCGCCGTGCTGGTCGAAATGCATCTCGTCACCGAGCATGACATCGTCCAGATTCTTTCCAAGCAGCTCAAGATTCCGTATATCGACCTTTCGAACTACCTGATCGACCCGGTCATCGCGAAGCTCGTTCCCGAGCACATCGCCAAGCGGCACATGCTGATCCCGATCAACAAGGTCGGAAACAAGCTGACCGTGGCGATGGTCGACCCGCTGAACATCATCGCGATCGACGACATCCAGCTGATGACGGGCCTGATGGTGAAGCCGGTCGTCGCGACCCAGAGCGACATCAACAAGGCCCTGCAGGACGCCTACGGCGCCGTCGCCCAGCAGGACAAACTGATGGGCGAACTCGACGATATCGGCAAGGAAGGCGACGCGGGCGGCGGCGGCGGCGACGATCTCGATCAGCTCGGCGAGCTCGGCGAGAACGACGCCCCGATCATCCGCCTCTGCAACCTCGTCATCTCGCAGGCCGTCCAGAACGGCGTTTCCGACATTCACATCGAACCGTTCGAAAAAGAACTCCGCATCCGCTACCGTCAGGACGGCGTCCTGTTCACGGCGATGTCGCCGCCCAAGAAGGCGACCGCGGCCATCACGTCGCGCATCAAGATCATGTCGTCGCTGAACATCGCCGAAAAGCGCCTTCCCCAGGACGGCCGCATCAAGATCAAGGTGGCGAACCGCATGATCGACCTTCGCGTCTCGATCCTGCCGGTCATCTGGGGCGAGAAGATCGTCATGCGCATTCTCGACCAGACGTCGTTGCGCGTGAACCTCGAGGATCTCGGCTTCGAGCCCGAGACGCTGAAGCGGTTCAAGGCAGGCATCTCCTCTCCCTACGGCATCGCGCTGGTCACCGGCCCCACGGGCTCGGGAAAAACGACGACGCTGTATTCGGCACTCACGTCGCTGAATACGATAGACCGCAATATCATGACGGCCGAAGATCCGGTCGAATACATGCTGCCCGGCATCAACCAGGTGCAGTGCAAACCCGAGATCGGCCTGAACTTCGCGGCCGCCCTGCGCTCCTTCCTCCGCCAGGATCCGAACATCATCATGGTCGGCGAGATCCGCGACTTCGAAACGGCGGAAATCGCGATCAAGGCGTCGATGACGGGCCATCTGGTTCTTTCGACCCTGCACACGAACGATGCCCCTTCGACGATCGGTCGTATCACGAACATGGGTATCGAGCCGTTCATGGTCACCACGTCCGTGCTTCTCGTCCAGGCTCAGCGTCTCGTCCGCAAGATCTGCAAGGACTGCAAATACGAGATCAAGCCGCGCGCGGAACAGATCTCCCAGTTCGGCATCACGCCCGAACTGATGCGCCGCCTCGAACTGCCCCACATCAACGAGAAGAACATGCTGTTCTACAAGGGCAAGGGCTGCGAGACCTGCAACAATTCGGGGAACAAGGGCCGCGTCGGCGTATACGAGGTCATGATCATGTCGGAACGTCTGCGCGACATCATTCTCAACGGCGGTTCCACCGACGATATCCGCAAGCAGGCGATCGACGAGGGCATGCTGTCCCTCCGCGAATCGGCTCTCCGCAAGGCTCTGCTGGGCACCACCTCGATCGAGGAAGTCGTCCGCGTCACGATGGGCGAGCACTGACCGTCCGCATTTTCTATCTTTGATTCTATAGCAAAGAAGTCCTCTCATATAGGAGCATCAGGGAATGTTCGTCCTCAACGATCTTCTGAATCTGGTCATAGAAAACGAGGCCTCGGATCTTCATATCACGGTAGGCACGCCGCCCGTCATCCGAGTCGACGGCGAGCTCGTTCCCACCGACCTGGACGTGCTGACCCCTATGGACACGAGGTCGCTCATCTACAACATGCTGACGGCCGAGCAGCAGAAGGAGTTCGAGGAGAAACTCGAACTCGACCTTTCCTACTCGGTTCACGGGTTCGGCCGGTTCCGCGTCAACGTCTACAAGCAGCGCGGCTGCATCGGGGCGGCGTTCCGCGTCATTCCCACCAAGATTCCGACCATTGAGGAGCTGCGTCTTCCGGCGAAGATCCGCGAGTTCACCAAGCTCCATAAAGGGCTTGTTCTGTTCACGGGCCCTACCGGCTCGGGCAAATCGACGTCGCTCGCCTCCCTGATCAACATCATCAACGAAGAGCAGCGGTGCCACATCATCACGGTCGAAGATCCGATCGAGTATCTGCATTACCACAAGCGGTCGGTCGTCAACCAGCGCGAGCTGGGCATCGACACTCACTCGTTCGGCGAAGCGCTGCGGCACATCCTTCGCGAAGATCCTGACGTCATTCTCGTCGGCGAAATGCGCGATCTCGAAACCGTGAGCACGGCGCTGACGATGGCCGAAACGGGCCACCTCGTCTTCGGCACCCTGCACACCACCGATGCGGCCCAGACCATCAACCGCATCATCGACATCTTCCCGCCGCACCAACAGCCGCAGATCCGCTCGCAGCTGTCGTTCACGCTGCGCGCCGTCGTCGCCCAGCAGCTGCTTCCGATCGCCAGCGGCAAGGGGCGCGTGGTCTGCTGCGAGGTCCTGACAGGCAACCCGGCCGTCGCGAACTGCATCCGCGAACAGAAGATATCGGGGCTGTACACAATCATGCAGACGAGTCAGAACGAAGGGATGATCACCTTCGAGCAATCCCTGCGCGACCTGTACATGCGCGGAGACATCACGCTCGAAGAAGCGATGATCCACACCATGCATCCGAAGGAACTCGAGCGCATGCTGAAGGGATGATCTCCGCTTCTGCCGCGTGTTTATGACGTACCTTGACATCCAGGCGTTCCATTTGTACGCTTAGGTTGGATGAAGTAGAAAAAGAAAGGAGGTGAAAACTATGATGAAGCGACGCGGTTTCACCCTGATTGAACTTATGATCGTTATTGCCATTATCGGTATTCTGGCGGCTATCGCTATCCCGAACTTCCGGAAAGCCCGCGAACAGGCTCGCGAAAAGGCGTGTTACGCGAATATGCGCGTTCTCCTGGGTGCCATCGAAATGTACAACATGGATACCCCGAATATGGAAACGGGCATGTCCGACACCATTATCAACAAGCTTTCCAGCGCGAACTACCTGAAGGGCGGCATCAGCAAGCCCGAGGCTGGTTGCAGCTACGGCGCGTCCGGCGATCTCACCGGCGCAGGCAAGATCAAGTGCAACGTTCACGGCCAGATCGAAGCCAAATGATCCTGTTCGACAAAAAAGGGCGAAAGAAATTTCGCCCTTTTTTTCATGTCGATTTTCCCTCACCGCCCTTTCAAACACGGCGTCCTCTGTGCTAGCCTTTGCACATGCCGGAAATCACCCATGCTGCTCCAGACCTGCTGTTCCCCTTCCTCACGTTTTTCTTTGCGCTGTTCGGCAGCCTGCTCGGCAGCTTCAGCAACGTAGTTATCCTGCGGATGGCCGAAGGGCGGTCGGTCGTGTTTCCACCGTCGTCCTGCCCCCATTGCAAACATCAACTGTCGCCCCTCGATCTCATTCCCGTGTTCGGCTGGCTGCTGCTGCTCGGGAAATGCCGGTACTGCAAAGCGCCGATTTCGTGGCAGTATCCGCTGGTCGAAGCTTCCGCGGCAGCCATCGTTGGAAGCACGTTTGCGGCAAACGGCCTGAACGCCGCGTTTGTCGTGGGCGCTGCATGGTCGATGATCTGGTTCATCGTATCGATCCTGCATCTGCGGCGGGAATGCACCGCACCGGCCCCCTTTCTCTGGCCACTTGCGTACCGACTCGCCCTCGGATACGCCGTTGCTCCCATTCAGCCCCTTGTCTGGGCAGCGGCACTCGGCGGCGGTGCCGTCATGGGGGCCATCATGCGATACCGGCATCCGGCGTCGTCGGCAGTGGCCTGGTTCGGAATAACCGTCGTGAATCTTCTCTCCACGCAGAAGCTCGGAATGGGCTACCTGGCCGCGTTGCCAATCATACTAGTTCTCGCCGCCAGATCCGACGAATCCGCCGTCAGACAGTCGACATACGCGATGTTCGTGTGGAACGTCGCAGGCATCGCCGCCTGCGCATGGTCCGGAAATCCGGGCTGGTGATCAGACCGATATACTCTTGGCTATATATTCCGTCTCGCGCGGTGCGAGATTCTTCTTCAGCCGGCGCATGACATCGCGTCCCCGTTCTCCGGATCGGACAAGGCAGACGAGGGCCGCCTCGCGCACTTCGGTGTCCCGTTCCGAAGCGAGCACCCGCTCCCATGCGCTCGTGCCGCGGTCACCGATGCTGATGTAAACGGCTTCCACGGCACATTTACGCACATAGGGGTCTGGATCATCGAGCCCCCGGAGGATGATCTGGCCGATCCCGTCGCAGCGACACTCACCCAGCCGCAGCAATGCCAAACCTCTGATCCGCGGGTCCCCGTCCTGCACGGCCTGGAACAGCATGTCGGGTTCGCCGATCGCCTGGGGTGATCCGATGCGGACGAGAATGCGGAAAAACGTCTCGTTGTCGGGGCGGGCCGCGCGTGCGATCCGCCGCTTCAGACCTTCCTCCTGTGCGATGAGACACTCTTGGATGAACTCGATCTCGCCGGGAACGGCAGCGATCGACTCGAGCAGCCAACTGGGCCAGTCGCTTGGCTGGAGCGTCGCGAACAGGTCTCTAATGAGCGTACGAGCATCCGGGGAAAACCGGCCGGTCCGGGTCGCATGCTCGACCGCTTTTATGACGGCCTGTTCGATGTCGCTCTTCATGTCGGCTCTTCCGTATTTCGGGACTCGTCTGTTACAATCAACCCTGCGATTTTACCATGAGCCCGGCCCGGGCGCATGAGGCAGCCTCCGTATTCATCGAGACGGCCGCTTGCTGGAAACGTCCGTCGTCGCGGAAAGGGATTGCACGACATCGCGGATAGCCGACGCGATGCAGGCATGGAGAGGACTGAAACGATGTCGAACAGCTTTGGAACGCTTTTTCGGGTGACCACCTGGGGAGAATCACACGGCCCTGCCCTCGGAGCCGTTATCGACGGCTGTCCGGCCGGCATGCCGCTTGATCCGTCGGATCTTCGCGCCCAACTGGAACGGGATGTGCCCGATCGCGAACTCGGAACACCCCGCGGAGAAAGCAACCGTTTCGAGATCCTGTCGGGTGTGTTCGAGGGAAAAACACTCGGCACGCCGATCTCGATCATCATCCGGAACGACGACGCCCGTCCGCTCTCCTACGAAGCCGGCCGGGACACCCTCCGGCCCGGCCACGCCGACTTCACGTGGCTGTGCCGATTCGGTCACACCGACTACCGCGGCGGCTCCCGTTCGTCGGGCCGCGAGTGCATCGCTCGCCTGGCGGCCGGCGCGGTGGCGCGGAAGCTGATCGGCAGCGTGGGCGTCGGATTTTCCGGCTCGATCACGGAACTTGCCGGAGAGCCCGTGACCGACGATGCAAGCCTTTCCCGGGCCCGAGCCAGGGCCCTCGCCCTCGGCGAGCAGGGAGAAAGCACCGGCGGCGTCATCGAAATACGCATCCGGGGCGTTCCCGCCGGCATCGGCCGGCCGGTTTTCGGGAAACTACAGGCCGACCTCGCCCGGGCCTTTCTCTCGATCGGCGGCGTCAAGGGGCTCGAGACGGGCCGCGGCTTCGAGGCCGCCGGCATCACGGGCAGCGAGCACAACGACCCGTTCTTCTTCGACGACAACGGGCATATATATATCGATGGAAATAATTGCGGAGGGATTCTCGGTGGTGTCACGACCGGAACCGAGATCGTCTTCCGGCTCGCCGTCAAGCCAACGCCGACGGTCCAGAAACCTCAGAAGACCGTGAACGTCGCGAGGCACGAAGCAGTGACCATGTCCTATCAGGGCAGGTTCGACAGGAATTTCACACCGCGGGTGATCCCGATCGCCGAAGCGATGGCGTCCTGCGTCCTGGCCGATCATTTCCTTATGTCGGGGGTGCTGCACCCGTGCCGTTTCGATCAGACGACAACGAGCAAAACATCCGGCGGGAACGAGTCCTGTTGATTCCTGCGCACCAAAAGCCAATGTTGCGTTTCCGTTCCTGCCGAGCCGCCTGTCGAAGCACGAAAAGTTCTCACCCTCTTCGGCAGGCTCTGAAAAGACTTCGACAAGCTCAGAGCGAACGGCTGATTTTCATTCTGCAGGAGTCAATCCCAGGAAGCGACACGCATCAGGCCGCTTTGGTATTGTGGCGGATATAATATTCCGCTTCACGGGCGAGATCGGTTTCCGGGGCCAGTTCCGACACGCGGCGGAACCGTTCGAGGCTCGTCGGCATCCCGAGCTCGCGCTCCAACTGACCGAGCCTGAAAAGATCCGTCGGAAGCGGGGCGCCGCAGGCCAGCAGTCTGCTCAGCATCTCGAACTCCCCCTTCGTGTCGCCCAGGGCGCGCAGGACGGCGGCCGCCCCATGCAGGCCCGGCTCGAACGTCTCGATGACCATGAGCGTCTTGCGGTATTCCTCGAGGGCCGATTTCAGGCGGCCCCGTTCGAAGAGGATGTCACCCAGCAAGCGATGTCCCTCGAGATGGCCGGGATGATGCTTGAACATAGTTTCCAAGACGCTCGCCGCCTCGACATACCGACGCTCTTCCTTCAGAATCTCCGCAAGTTCCATCGCATACGAGGCGCGCTCCGGATGCCGGCGGGTAAGGCGGCAGTAGATGTCGCGCGCGGCATCGGCTTCACCGACCTGGCGATACAGCCGGCACATTTCCTCGAGAAGCTCAATGTTGTCGGGCTGGAGTTCGGAAAGGCGCTCCATCATGACCAGCGCCCGGTCAACATCGCCGAGCCGATGATGACAGCGTGCAAGAAGGAGCAGAACCGAGGGATGTTCAGGCAGGCCCCTCAGGGCGGATGTCAGTGAAACGGCGGCCAGCGCGTATTTTCCCTGGCGAAAGAGGCACTGGCCGAGATTGAAATGAGCGTCATGCGCGCTGGGATTCCGCGTCACGATCTGGCGGAACTGCTCCATCGCCTCGTTGAGACGGTCGCGGCGCATGTGAATGACGGCGAGGCCGAACCTGGCCGCTTCGAGATCGGGAGCGGCCTCGATCGCCTTTTCATACTGAGCGGCAGCACCGGCGAAATCCCCGTGACGGCGGAGCAGTTCGCCAAGAGCGAGGCGGATGTCGGCACGGTCGGGAGCGGCATTTGCCGCACGCATCATGAACGTGACCTGCTGCTCCTGGTTTCCCATGAGTTCATGGAGTTTGGCCAGGGCCAGAAAAACGGAGTGAGACTGAGGCTGAAGCTCCTGGGCACGTTCAAGCGCAAACCGCGCCTCGTCGTGATTTCCAAGGCGGGCGAGGCAGAGGCCGAGTTCGATCAGGGCGGCAATCTGTGACGCATCCTGGGCAAGAAGACGACGATATGTCCGGACGGCCTCGTTCAGGGCTCCCTGGCGAACATACAGGCGGCCGAGCTTCTGCAGCAGCCCCAGGTCTCCAGGCACGGCACGGCACTGCTCCTCCATCGAGGCGAGCAGTTCAGGCAAAGCCTTCGGCCGTTCGAGCATGGCACCTCCTCCACACACACGCCATCCGGACGTATTCCGGAACCTGGCGCACCGTGCGCGGGCATTTCGGGAGTCTCAGGTCCTGGGGGATGCGATATCCCGCACGAGCCCCGACTTGTCCGAATCACGGAAAAAAGCGGATCCCATAACCAATACATCGGCACCGGCGTCGATAATCTTTCGCGCTGATTTTCGGTCGACCCCTCCGTCGACCTCGATGAGGGTCTTCGCACCCCGCTCGTCGATGAGCCTGCGGAGCTTCGCGATTTTTTCGATGACCGGTTCGATCATCGCCTGGCCACCGAATCCCGGATTCACCGTCATGATCAGCACCTGATCGCAGACATCCAGCAGATACTCGAGCCCATCGATCGGCGTCTGCGGATTCAGGGAGATTCCAGACGCAGCGCCCAGCTCGCGAATCTGGGCGAGATACCGCTGAGAATGATGGCACGCCTCGAGATGGAACGTGATGCGGTCTGCGCCGGCCTGGCGATAGGCAGCCAGCCACTGGTGTGGGGCTTCGATCATCAGGTGCACGTCGAACGGGAGGCTTGAATGAGGGCGCAGGGCGGAAATCACCGGAGGACCGAACGTGAGATTCGGCACGAAATGGCCATCCATCACGTCGAGGTGCACCCAGTGGGCCCCCGATGCCTCAATGGCGGCAAGACCCTCGTGCAGACGGGAAAAATCGGCAGAAAGAACGGAAGGAGCGACTAAAATCTTGCGATTCATGCGCCGCTCACCAGAAAATCAGCAGGCTGACGAAGAGGGCGAGAAGAAAGCTGCCAATCCCGATCGCGGCATAGGGGTGCCGGATCCACGGCTGTTCCTCTACACCCTGCCAGATTTTTCCGGCCGAACGGCCCTGCGCTTTGTCGCGGCCGCCCTGAAGGAGACGCAGAACGGGTTTTGCCGCGGCCGCCATATCGCCCTGCAACTGCATTTCCTCGGCAGGACAAAGGGCCGAAGCGGGGGTTTCGACAGCATCGGAAGCCACGGCGAGAGCGGCAGTTCCGGCACAGCGGCCGACACGACCGGTCATCGATACCCCTCCAGGAATTGCCTTGAGCGGCACGGACGATACCCCTTCGTCCGCCGCCCGGCCGGCCGATGCACCGACGAAGGACACGGCTGCGCTCGCCGTCGCTGCAACGGACTGCCGGCCCTGCCCCGATGTTCCGGCCGCCATCGCTCCCGACCCGGCAGCTGCCGCAGTCACGGTGGCGGAAGCCCTCCGACCATTTATAGCATCAACTATTTCAGACGCCGTTGAAAGTTTGCGTCGCTTCATCTCGCGTTCGACACGTTCGGCATCACCGGATACGTGCATCAGGTCGGACAGACCTACGAGAAAGGCCGCGTGATCGACAAACCGGTTCCTGACAGTGCGGGTCAGGGTCTTCTCGACGAACTCGGCGACCATCTCGATCTGTTCCGGCGTCAGCTGGGAATGGCGGATCCGAAGAGCCTGGCGCAACTTGTCATCCCAGACTTCGTTGATCCCGCCACGTTTTCGCATCGGCGACTCCCCGGCGATCAGCTCGTATAGGGTCGTTCCGAGAAAGTAGAGATCCGACTGGATCCCGGCCGCCTCGTCCGCGCCCACGCCGACCAGTCGCAGGCGTGGCAGGGAGAAGGAAAGGACCTTGATGAGTCCAGTGTTGGTGCGGATGATGTTCGACAGTTTGATCGAGCGAACGGCAACCCGCTGGTCGCATGCATGCTGCAGAAGAACGGCGAGCTGCTGGACGGCGCGACAGGCATCGAAAAACGACAGGGGTTTCTCGGCGTGAATGCACTCGCGCAGGTCCGTTCCCTCGGTGAACTCGGTCACGGCGAAGGGGCGGCCCTCGTACAGATCGAAGTCGAGCACCGGGACGATCGACGGATGAGAGATGCCGGCGACGAGGCGCACTTCATCGCTGAACGCCTTCACCCGCTCCTGGTTTTCCGCCATTTCTCCGCGCATAAGTTTCACCGCCACGGGCATGCCCGTCTCGACCTCGAGAGCGGAGTAGACCTCGTACATGAGGCTTTCGGCAAGCGACTGACAAATTTCGTATTTTCCGTTTATGGTTTTTCCAATCATCTCTCTGTCTGCCTCCACGGGTCTGCTGGCTTCACATCGGGAAAACGGCTACTGAACGGGACGGTCCTCGATCGGCACATCGTTGATATAGATCTGGACCTTGCTCCCCGGAATACGGGGCACCTCCACCCTGATCTGGTCGAGGGGTTTGTGCGTGCCGGCGTAGACCTGGCGACGGCCCTGGGGCGATACCTGGAAGAATTTCACTTCCTTGGGCATGAAGCCGTCGGGCATGGCGAACATCACGGTTGCATTGTCTGCGGAGGGCGCTGCCGGTTTTTCGCTTTCAGGCCGGTCCGCAGAAGCCGGCGGCAGGGCCTCGGGCGGCACTTCCGGTTCGGGTTCGTCGGCCATGATGATGCGGGGCGGCGGCGGGGCATCCGGTGCCTTGGACGGTTTCGCTGCAGCAGCGGCGGGCTTGCCGGCCGGTTTCGCGGCCACAGGCTGCGCGGGAGCCGGTGCGAGGGAAGGAACGACGTCTGTGAGTTCGAACCGCTTGAACTCTTCCGGCGAGGATGTCTCGGGATCCGCGCCGTTCGAGACCAGCAAGTCAACGGCCATTCCCTCGGTCACCCCTTCATACGGAACCGGTTTGGTAGCGATGACCTGAAGCTTGGGCTTGTTCGGATCGCGTCTGAAGACGATCTTGCCTTCGCGCAAGCCCCAGCTCTGAAGGCTGGTTTTCGCATCGGCAAGCGTTTTTCCGGTCAGGTTGGGAAGCGGGACCCGGTTCTGGCCGGTTCCGAGGCTGATCAGCAGGTTGACGCCTCCCTGTGTTTCGCATTCATTCGAGGGAAGAGGGGACTGGGTGATGACCCGGTCGCGCCGGATCCTGGAGCTGGCCACGAACGAGCGGCTCCCCTCCTTGAGCTGGGCGTTGAGCAGGGCGAGTTCGGCTTCGCGAGGGCTCTTGTCGATGAGATCAGGCACGGCGACCATCTTGCTCCCCATCGATATGGTCAGCAGGATTTTCTTGTTCGGCTTCACACGGGTGCCGGGATCGGGATATTGGGCGATAACATAGTCCTTGGGATAGCGGGGATCGAACTTTTCATCGCGCTTCTCGATGATGAGATCGGCGGGTTTTTCCTTGAAGACAACCAACAGGTGTTTTCCCCGAAAATCCGGCACCTCGACGGTTTCGCCCCTGTTGAAGAACTCGTTCAGCCGGTCCTTCGCGTAGAAGAACCCCGCGATGAGGAAGGCCACGAGAAGACTCATCAGCAGGACCATTTTTACCAGAATGAGGAGGCAGGATTTTTTCTTGGCCATCTGTCACTTCTCCTGCTTTCCGGAAAGCTGCCCGCATGCGGCCAGAATCGTCGACCCGCGCGAGCGGCGCACCGTGACCGGCACACCCGCTTTCTTGAGCACTTTCCGAAACTCTTTTTCAGCGGCCTCGTCAGCCGGTCTGAACGGCGATCCGGGAAATGCGTTGAATCGAAGCAGGTTCACGTGGCACAACAACCCTTCGCAGAACGAGACGAGGTTCAACGCGTCGTTGAGTTGATCGTTCTCCTGCTTGAGCAGAACGACCTCGAACGTCACCCGTCTGCCTGTCCGCTCGATGTATGCTGCAACCGCTTCGCGCAGTTTCGCCAGCGGGTATTTCCGGTTGAGTGGCACCAGCCGGCTGCGCGTCTCGTCGTCGGCGGCGTGCAGGGAAATCGCCAGGTTCACTTCGCCGGGCCGGTCGGCCAGCTCGAGAATGCCGTCCACGACGCCCGATGTCGAGATCGTCAGCCGCCGCGAGGCCAGCCCGAGTCCCTTGGAATCCGTCATCATGTCGATGGCATCGAACAGCGACCGTCGGTTGAGGAAAGGCTCGCCCATGCCCATGAACACGATATTCGTCGGTTTGCGCCGCATGACCCTGATGAGCATGAGCACCTGCAGCATGATCTCGTCACGGGTGAGATGGCGTCGGAAACCGCCGGCGCCGGTCCTGCAGAACACGCAACCCACGGGACAGCCGGCCTGCGTCGAGAGGCAGAACGTCAGCGAGTCGGCTTCATCGTCGGGAAGGGCGACCGCTTCGATGCGTTCGCCGTCAGACAACTCGGCCACGATCTTGACGGTCCCATCGGGGTCGACGAGCCGCTGAGCCTCGCGGGGCAGGATCGAAGGGAAGCGCTCGGCGAGCTTGGCGCGCGTTTCCTTCGAGATATTGGTCATCGCGTCAAACTCGAAGACCTGCTTCTGGAAGATCCATTCCCAGACTTGCCGGGCGCGAAAGCCTTCCAGACCGAGTTTTTTGAGTTCGGCGGCGAATTCGTCAAACGATAATGACAGCAAGGGGCGATCGGACATCATGAGCCTCCAGTCAGATCATCGGCAGAAGGAAGCCAAATCCTGACCCCGGACGACGAAATTCTTTTCGGGCGAACGGGGAAGACCGGCTCAGTGGTAGTTGAACTTGTCGAGCATGTCGCCCATCAACTGGACGAGCGTCAGCAGTTCCTTGGTCGTCGCCACATACTGGCGAATATAGTTCAGCTGTTCGTTCACGGCGCTGGCAACGCGCTTCGTTCCCTCCGACGTGATCTTCGTCGCTCCGGAAATGCTCTCGATGCTCTGCCTGAGCGAATCGATATTCGCCGACTGTTCGCGGCTCGCTTCGCTGATCTCGCGGATCATGCCGTTGACGTTCGTGACCGAGGAGACGATGAGGGTCAGGTTGTTGCCGGCGACGTTGGCGACGTTCACGCCCTCGATGACCTTGGCCGTGCCCTTGTTGATCGTCTGGACGGCCATGCCGGTCTTCTCGAGCATCCCCTTGACCTTCTTGCCGATATCTTCGGCGGCCTCGCCCGACTCTTCGGCCAGCTTGCGCACCTCTTCGGCGACGACGGTGAATCCCTGGCCGTGTTCCCCGGCCCGAGCGGCCTCGATGGCGGCGTTCAGGGCGAGAAGGTTCGTCTGGTAGGCGATGTTGGTGATCGTGTTGACGATTTCGCCGATCTGGATGCTGGCGGAGTTGAGGTTCTCGATGACGTCCTCGAGGGCGAGCACCTCGTCCTTGACCGCCTCCATCGTGCCGATCGTCTCGGTGACGGCTTTTCCGCCGCTGGTCGCGACGTCCGACGCCTCGCCGCTGTTCTGGGCGGCTTTCTGGGAACGATCCGCGATGGTCTGGGCCGAGGTCGAGACTTCCTGGATGCTGGCCGTCGTGTTTTCAAGAGTATTTGCTATATAATTTGAACTTCGGGATATTTCCTGCACGTCGGTGAAGAAGACCCGGACGTTCTCGTCGGAAAAGACGACCATGTTCGTGAGCGGTTCGAGCTTGGCCCGGAGTTCGTTGGCGATGGCCCGCGTTTCACTGAGAACGTTGCGGGAGGTGACGAGAAACCTGTCGAATTCGGCTGCACAGTTGAGCAGGTCTATTTCTTTCGTCTCGACGTCTTCGTTCTTGAAGTGCGAGAGTCGGTCGAGGATATCCTTCAGCGGCGAGAGCACGTATGAGATGAACCCCATGAAAACCGAGACGGCAAGCGGGATGAAGGCGATCGAGGCGATCAGGTAGGCGTTGGACCACCAGGCCAGCCGGCCCAGCCCCTCGTCGAGCTTTTTGAGTTTCTCCTGGGACGAGTCGACGTATTCGATCACGTCGAGCTTCGATTCGGCCTGGCCGGGAAG